>NZ_WLZY01000010.1 GCF_010122465.1 Phytoactinopolyspora mesophila
CAACGGACGCCTCGAACACCTCCGCGGCTCCGCCCTCGGATTCCGCAACCTCACCAACTACATCGCCCGATCCCTACTCGAGACCGGCGGCTTCAGACGCCAACTACACCCTCGATTGTGAAGAGCCTCGATACCTCACGGTGCTCTCACTGTCGGATTCAATGGTGGCAGCACCACGTTTCAGGTCGCCCGGATATTCGCTCAAAGAATTGGCGTGACCGTCGTGACGAATTCACTCAGTATTGCCGCCGAATTGGCCGGGTCGACCACTGTGAGTTTGCGCGTGACAGGTGGGCTCAGCCGGCCGGCGTCGCACCAACTACTCGGTCCGGACCTGATCCGGTTCCTCAACCGGATCAGTCTGACCGTCGCCGTCGTCGGCATCGATGGAATATCCATCGAGTCCGGCCTGACCATAGGTCATCGGGATGAAGCGGTCGGCACTGCCGCGATGATGTCGCGTGCCGAACGGGTGATCGTCGTCGCCGACGGCACGAAGGTTGGCAGGGTCGCCGCCGCCAGAGTCTGCGGAATCGCCGAAATCGACGAACTCGTCACCGACGATTCCGCCGATCAGCGCGTAATATCCGATATTGAGCGTCGCGGTGTCCGAGTGTCGACTGAAGCAGCAAGGCAAGGACATGACCAGAATGCGAGAATGTGCAATGTAGATTGCACACCTTCACCTCACCCATAGACCATTGCACGATTTCTTCTCCACAATAGTAGATATCTCTTCCGGAATCGCCAGCCGAATTTCCGGAACATTCGACGCTGTCCAAACAAAGGGAGCGGAAACATGTGGAGATCGAGTCTCGTATCGTCCCGGCAGTCCGGCGCCCAGCCATCGCGGCGTTCGCTCCTGAGTGGAGCATTGATCGGTGGTGGTGGCCTCGCCGCCGGATCCATACTGGGTGCTTCGCCGGCCGCCGCGGCCCCGCCGAACTGGAAACGCTTCGGCGTCGACCATCCCGGAGGCGACCCCGACGAGACTTCCATACAGGCGGCCCTGAACAACGCCCGGGATGCCGGAGGGGGCCACGTGAACGTCGGACCCGGAACCTGGCGCATCCACAATGAGCACCTGCGCATCTATGCCAACACCCGGCTGACTCTCTCGCCCGGCACTGTCCTGCTCCGCACCGGCGCGCTGACCGCGATGCTGAGCAACGGTCCGCGGGACGGCTCGGACACGACCACCACAGGCTACGACGGCCCCGGCAATATCATCGTCGAAGGCGGCACCTGGGACTTCAATGCGCGAGAGGTGCCGCGCCCTGGCTGGGGCCTGGTCTTCGGGCATGCCGCCAACATCGTCCTCCAGCACATGGAGATCCTCGACGTATCCGAGTGGCACGCGGTGGAGTACAACGCCGTCTTCAACGGAGTGATCGACTCGTGCACCGCGATCGGATCGATCGAACGGCCCTCCGCGGCGTGGAATCAGGAGGCGTTGAGCATCGATCTCGCCTGGCCAGGACTACAGCCGTTCGGCGCGGCCGACTACACCCAGAGCAAAATGATCCGGATCACCAACAACTACTGCTCCGGATGGCCGACCTTCGCCGGCGACCACAGCGGCTACACCAACTCCAGCCACGAGCAGTTCATCATCGCCAACAATACGATGCGCGACCTGTCGTACTGGGGCGTCAGTCTTCGCAACGTCAACCGGGCCGTCATCACCGGAAACACGATGAACGACGTCGGCGGTGGCATCTGGGTCCGCCCGCACGACGACCCCAACTACGACAACCACCGGGCGAACACCGGCATCGTCGTGTCGGACAACGTCGTGGACACCACCACTCGCGACGAGGGCATTCGGGTACGTGGGATCGTTGATGACGTGCTCGGAGATGGCCGGATCTACGGTAGCTCGGTCACCGGGAACGTCGTGCGCAACGCCGAAAGGACCGGGATCGTGGTTCGGTGGGCGCCGGAGGCGCAAGTCAGCAACAACACCGTGCTGGGTGCGAAGGTCTACGGCATCGAGGTCCTGAACTCCCCCGCCTCCGTGGTCGGAAGCAACTACGTGCGCGACCTGGACCAGGACGGGATCGCCGTCACCGGCGGCGAGAGCCACCAGGTGACGGGCAACTCGGTCGCCAATGCGGCACGATCGGGAGGCGACGGGGCCGGAATTCGCTTCAACGGAGTCTCGGCGGCGAATGTCCAAGGCAACAAGGTGACATCGGTGTCGCCACGGCCTGCTCACGCGATCTCGTCCGATGCGGCCTCGGCGGACATCTTCTATCCGAACAACGACGTGCGCGGCGGCTACGACACAACCCCGTTCGATTTGCAGGGATCGGGCCACTCCGACACCGCGGGCAACGCGACCTGACACGCCTCCATCGCCGTTTGCGTCCTGCAGGGTGTGGGCTCTGGCGCTCACCTTGCAGGACGCAGGCACGGCACATGTCAGCCGCGCGGATCGGCCACCACACCGAGGAAGAGGATCGCATCCGTCTGCTGGTCGGAGATCGTGAACGCGAACGGCCGGTCGACACGGAACTCCAGCGGCTCCTCCACCGCCGATTCAGCCATGACACCACCTGTGACGGCGGCCGCCTCGGTTCCTTCCTCGTCCACCTTGATGTAGGTCTTGTGGACGACGACATCGAGGAACGGGTTGACCTCCGACATCGGCCGGAAGTCGGCACCGGCGCCGAAAGCAGACGGCATCCCCATGCCGGCCAGCGCGTCGTTGAGATTCAGATCCCATTCGAGTTCGAAACGCGGCATCGCCACCTCGTCGAAGGTGTCCGTCGACAACTCGACGACGGCAGCACGCCACTCGGCGGCTTCAAGCCCGTCCAGCATCTCTTCGACACTGCTGTCCTCATCGGGCAGGAGGACCTCCATGCCGTAGCGCTCGTCCTCCCCGTACGGCATCCGCAGCATGTGGTAACCGTCCCGCTCGGTGTGGCTGAAATCCTCGTCCCACAGGTGCATGAGCGCGACGTCGACATCGCTCCCGTCGGCCAGGCTGAACGGCTCGTCTCGGGTGTTGCCGGGATCGAACGGCGTGGTCCACTCACCGAGGAAGTAGACGGCATTGAGCAGGACCAGCACGGCATTCGCCGAGGGAAGGCCCAAGTCGTCGGCAATACCGTCGATCAGCCCTTCGGTGCGTTCATCGACCCATTCGTCGATTTCGTCGGCGGTGTCCTGTGCAGCCAGGTCGGCCTCGTCAAGCGTTGCCCCGAAGGTGCCGGTGACGAAGTCGACATAGTCCTGCTCAAAAGGTGTTCCCTCCCGGGCCCACAACGCGTTGGACACGGACAGAGTCACGTCCTCGGTGTCCGCCAGGGCACGCAATAGCGCTCCGACACGTACGTCTCGTGACTCGTCCAGGTGCAGCACTCCCGCCATTTCATCAGCGGTGTCACCGCCCGCGCCGGCCAGCACCATCGCCAGCAAAGTCGCCACGGAGACCGGCGAGGTCACCGTGTTCTCACTACCGTCCGTCACCGTCGCGAGCAGCTCGAACCCGAAGGTGTTGACCGCTTCCCCGATCTCACGCGCGTCGCTCGCAGAGAAATCGCCGACACGTTCGACGTCGATCCGCCCCGCGTCACCTGGCGGCCCGTCCGAACCGCAGCCGGCGAGCAAGAGCGCGCCAGCGATCAGTCCCGTGAGCATTCGAATCGGTACCATCGAGCACCTCCACAGTCTCAGCTCGCCCACCGCGGCTGCATACTAAGTTCGACGCGGACCGCCCGGCGCGGGTTGCTTGTGAACCGCCGAATCGAGGCCCTTCGCGGCTCCCACTTCGCTGAGGACGGCGACCGCTTTGAATCACCGCGCCGACCCGACGAGGCCGGGCCGCCGACAGCTGCCTTGCCGGCCGCACAGGAGCCGTAGGACCTCCCGCGAACGTGAGTTCAGCCGCGCGGATCGACGACGGTACCCAGGAACAGGATCGTGCCGGTCTCCGCATCAGAAATCGTGAAGACGAAGGGCCGGTCGACGCGGAACACCATCGGCTCGACCGGTGCGGACCCGACCATGTCCGACGCGGTGACAGCGGCAGCCTCGGTGCCTTCCTCGTCGACCCGGATGTACGTCTTGTGCACGACGCTGTTGAGAACCGGCCCGATTGGTGACATCGGCCGGAAATCGGCACCCCCTCCGAATGCGACGCCCATACCGAGCTCGATCAAGGCGTCGTTGAGGACAAGCTCCCACTCGAGCTCGAACCTTGGCAGCACCAGCTCCTCGAACAATGACGACGTGAGATCATTCGCCGCGGAACGCCATTCGTCGGCGTCGAGCGATGCCAGCAGGGCGTCCACATTGGAGTCCTCGTCGGGCAAGAGCACTTCCATGCCGTAACGCTCATCGTCGCCATACGGCATCCGCAGCATGCGATACCCATCGCGCGTCGTGTGGCTGAAGTCCTCGTAGCGCATATACATCATCGCTACCTCGGACTCGCTACCGTCAGCCAAGGTGAACGGCTCGTCCAGAGTGTTGCCGGAATCGAACGGCGTAGTCCATTCACCGAGGAAGTAGACGGCGTTGATCAAGACCAGGACAGCGGTTGTCGACGGTAGCCCGAGGCTCTCGGCGATGTCTTCGATCAGCCCTTCGGTACGATCATCGACCCATTGGTCGATTTCGTCAGCAGTCGCCTGTGAACTGAGATCAGCCTCATCGAGGGTCGCCCCGAACGTGTTGGTGACGAAGTCGACGTATTCCTCCTCGAACGGTATCCCGTCGTCGGCCCAAAGGGCATTGGCCACGGACAGGGTGACGTCATCGGTATCCGCGAGGTTCCGCAGCAGCGCACCGACGCGCACGTCACGGGACTCGTCGAGGTGCAGCCCACCGGCCATCGCTTCAGCGGTGTCACCCTCCGCCCCGGCCAGCACCATCGCCAGCAGGGTCGCCACCGAGACCGGCGATATGACCGTGTTCTCGTCTTCTTCGGCAACCACGCCGAGCAGATCGAACCCAAACCTGTTCATCGAATCGCCGACCGCCCACGCGTCGTCAGCAGAGAGATCGGCCACTAGTTCAAAGTCGATCCTCGCGGCGTCTCCCGGGGGCCCGTCCGAACCGCACCCGGTGAACAGCAACGCGATCGCTGCCACACCCACGAACGCACGCTTGGACAGCATCGACGACCTCCAGGTTCGAGCAGCGCACCCACCATGACTGCACACTAGGTTCGACGCCGGCAGATCGGTTCCGGTTCCGGCCGCTCACTCGTAGAGGACGTACTCCGGCAACGGCTCCAGCGCCAGAACCTGCTCGGGGGTCATCAGCGGCCCGTGCCTGGTGTCTTCTTCGAAGAAGAGCTTGAAACCGGCGCGGACGTGCTCCGGCATGGTGGCGATGACGCGATCCCAGGTCGCTTCCTTGTCAGCCCGCGCCCCGATGCCGTCGACGCTCTTGACGATCTCGACCCCAGGGTGCTCGCCGAGATCGTCTTCATCTTCAACCACCGACTCGTGCACCTGATGGAAGACGATCACCTTCTCCGGGAGGTTCTCCTCGGCGACCAGCGCGGAAACGTATTCGGCTACGGAGTCGAGCTCGGAACCGGTTGTGCTCCCATATGTCTGACCCGGTACCTCGCCGTCGCCGACCGCCCACTCCGGATCGAGCGCCAAACCGACATCGGGTTCACGCAGCCATTCCTCGAGAAGCTGCACATCATCGAGGAATCCGGAGCGGCCCGGCTGCACGTTGAGCAACAACAACGCCTCGTGCTCCCGGGCGGCTTCGAGATAGTCCCGGATCACCTCGTCCGGCTCGACAGTCCTGTAGAGCCCGCTCGCCGTGGGTGAAGGATGCGCGATGATCGCGATCAGCTCGTAGACGGGCAGCACCGTACGGCCGTCCACCTCGTAGTCCGGGATGATCTCGTCGAGTTCGGCAGCCGCTCCGTCGAGGTCCTCGGCATCCAAGCGCCCGAACGCCGGTGAGCGCCCGCCCGAGAAGCCGACCAGGCGGTGCTCGGGGAAGATCGACGTGGCTCCATTGGGCAGCGTCGGTTCCGGCTCGGGTTCCGGCGTGGGCTCGTCCTGTGGTGGCTGGTCCCGGGACGGCTGATCATCGGGTGACGACGTGGCACCAGGCTCAATGGGACCCGGCACCGAAGAATCTTCGTCAGCGCTACAGGCGCCCACCATGAAGGCGACCATCGCGGCGAAGCAACACAAAGATCGAGCACGCATCCAGTCGAGTCTGCACGGAGGTAGGCGAAATTTGCCACTTCCGGAGCGGTACAGCCGTCGCCTTTTCGATTCAGCCGTTAGCCGCGGGACTGTCTCGCAACCGGACTGGGCGGATCTCCATGTCACACACACAACGTTGCCTCAGTGACAGAGATCCGCCACCCGTCCGTGGGCGCCGACCAGCGAGGATGTCGACGTCCGTGAGCGGAGGGCATGGGATTCGAACCCATGAGGACGGAGAGGGCCCCGCCCTAGAACTTTTCAAGAGTTCCCCGTTCGGCCACTCCGGCAGCCCTCCCGGCACACGCAAGTGTGCCACGAAAGCACCGTCGAGATCGACTGACCTCCCCGCGGCCTCTTGACCGAAACGCCGTGGACCCCGGTGATCACGCATCAATGATCACCGGAACGACGCGACGCCGCGGCGGGCCGTTCCGGGTCACACGACCACTGCGACCATGAGCCCGGATATAGCGCGGCTCGCACTCCGGCCAGTTCCAGCGCCGCGACCTCGTGGGCGGCGGTGATGCCAGAACCGCAGTAAACGCCCACGCCGGCCGGGGCACCGGCTTCCACCCCGAGCGTCGCGAAACGCTGCTGGAGTTCGGCAACCGGACGAAACCGGCCGTCGGCATCCAGATTCTCGGTAGTCGGGGCGCTCAATGCACCTGGAATATGCCCGGCCCGCGGATCGACCGGTTCGGTCTCGCCGCGGTAGCGCTCGGCCGCCCGGGCATCGAGCAGCACACCGCCGTGCGCCATAACGGCGGCGTCGTCGGCGTCCAGGACGGGCATGGCGCCCGGGCGCAGGACGACATCACCGGGTTCAGGCCGCACATCTCCGGATTCGAGTGGATAGCCGGCACGACGCCAAGCCCCGAGGCCACCGTCCAGGAGCCGCACCTCTGAGAACCCGCCCCACCTCAGCAACCACCACGCGCGGGCCGCGGACATCGCGGCGTTGTCGTCGTAGGCCACCACGAGGCTGTCGCCGCACACGCCCCACCGCCTGGCCGCATGCTCGAGATCCATGATGGCCGGCAACGGATGGCGGCCCTCTTCCGGCGACGCGGGCGCGGCCAGTTCAGTCTCGAGATCGACGAAAACCGCTCCCGGCAGATGACCTGAGCGGTATTGCTCAAGGCCGTGAGGAGCACCGAGTTTCCAGCGCACATCGAGGAGCACCACCGGAAAACCGTCGGTCAACAGACCGTGGAGTTCGTCCGGGCCCATCAGAACACTCATCGCAACAGCCCCTTGATATCCGCCACACTCCAGCATGGCCTTCATGGCGATTCGCGTCCCCCGATTTCCGGCGAAGGACAATATCAAGCTACCGTCTCATTCGTGATGACCTCCGCCGGCGAAGGCCCGCGCACTCTGGCCGTAGACTGCGGCGGAACGGGCCTCAAAGCCACCGTGCTCAGTGCGGACGGCACGCCTCTACATAAGCGTGCCCGGCTGCGCACACCATACCCATGCCCGCCCGAAGTCCTCGTCGATGCGGTCACTTCCCTCGCTGACGCAACCGGCGAAGCTTTCGACCGGGTATCCGTCGGCTTTCCCGGCATGGTACGGCTCGGCGTCGTGCATGCGACTCCTCACTATGTCACCGAAGCGGGCCCGTTCACCCCGCCACGCGCGGACCTGGTGGCGGCTTGGTCGGGATACGACATTCAGGCGGCCCTCGAAGACGCCCTCGGGCGGCCGACGCGCGTGCTGAATGACGCCGAGATCGCCGGTCTCGCCGTTATCGAGAGCAAGGGTTTCGAGGTGGTCTTGACGCTGGGAACCGGGCTCGGATGCGCGCTCTTCGACGACGGCGTGCTGCTGCCCAAGGTCGAGCTCTCGCAGGCGCCATTCCGTAAGGGACAGACCTACGACCAGCAGCTGGGCCACCATGCGAGGCGCAGGCTCGGCAACCGGCGGTGGTCACGCCGGGTAGTCAAGGCTGTCGACGGTCTGCGTCCGGTGCTGAACTGGGATCGGCTGTATGTGGGTGGTGGCGGTGCCAAGCACATCAAACTCGAACTCGGCGACGACGTCACTACGGTGGGCAACGAGAATGGCCTGCTCGGTGGTATCCGGTTGTGGAACGACCGGGTCTCACGCGGGCGTCGCATTGAAGAAATCTAAGAATCCGCGCGATTAGGGCGCCGGTTCTCAAGCGGGTTCGAGTACCGGGCTTCTCGCCGCTCCCCTTCGGTGAATACCAGGGGTGGGGTTTATCCGGGTTCGGATCGAGTCCAGGTTTCGTGGGTGGCGATGAACGCTGACGAGGAAAGTTGGTCTTCGTCGCCGGTGACGACCGTGCGACCCAGTACCCTGGCGTCGTCGATCTCGAGAGTGGCATCAGCGCAGAACGTCAGCATGTTGGTCAACGTGTAGACGTTCGTGCCGAGCTGCCAGTCGATGACGTGCCCCGGACGCGACGCCAATGGTTGACCGATGGTGACCGCTACCCTGGATCCGTCTTCGCCGGTGACCTTTGCCCGTACGTGTTCGGCGGTGATTCGCCACTCACGGATCTCGCAGTGGACCGGTTCACTGATACCCGGAAGGCCGGACATCTCCGGAAAGTGGCGACTGAACGCATGTGCCAGCCATCCGCCCAGGCTCGGTTCAGGTGTCAGTAGGCGAACGGTGTCGTCACCTTCGATCCAGGCCAGCACGGCGACCCCCGGCCCCCGGACGCTCCAGTCCGCCTGCCAGAGGGAGACGAAGCCGGCCTTGGTCTCCCCCCGGAACAGGGTCGCGTTCGGATTGGCTCCGATGAACTCGACTGGCACCGGTTCAGCTTAGTTCCCTTGCCGTAGCGCCGCTGGATTTCTGCCTGGGCAGAAGCCCTCCGTGGCTCTCCGGCAGCCATTCGGCACCGGCCGCGGCCGGCGGGCGCAAAGATGCCGGAAATGTGACGCGGCGGCAACACGATGTGTGGCCTGTTTACCAACCGGACACATTCGCGGAATGGCGACATCCGCTTGTAACGATTCTGGCCAGCTCGTGAAATCTGCGGCCTCCACCCTCGTGGTGTCCGGTTGCCGCAACGTCGCGGCTATATGAAGGCGGCCCGGGCGCGACTACCGGTGAACAAGTCGCGTCCGGTCCCGCTTGCTCGCGTTGGAGGGACGGCAGATGGATACGGGAGATACCGCCTGGATTCTCGTGTGCACAGCACTGGTCATGCTCATGACCCCAGGACTCGCACTGTTCTACGGCGGCATGGTGCGCGCCAAGAGCGTCATCAACATGATGATGATGTGCTTCGGCGCGCTAGGTGTCGTCAGCATCTTGTGGATCGTGTACGGATACTCGATCGCCTACGGCGACAGCATCGGCGGTCTACTCGGCAACCCCACCGACTTCTTTGGTCTGTCCGGGCTGATGGATGACATCAGCGGCAACATCCCGACCCTGGTCGACGTCGGCTTCCAGGGCATGTTCGCGGTCATCACGGTCGCACTCATCGCCGGATCCATCGCCGACCGGGCGAACTTCTGGACCTGGCTGGTGTTCGCGGCCATCTGGATGACCGTCGTCTACTCGCCCGTCGCACACTGGGTCTGGGGCGACGGCGGATGGATCATCGACTCCCTGGAGGCGATCGACTTCGCGGGCGGCACAGCCGTTCACATCAACGCAGGGGCCGCGGGGTTGGCACTAGCCATCGTCCTCGGACGCCGGCGCGACTTCGGCAAGGGTTCGCACCGTCCGCACAACCTCCCGCTGGTGATGATCGGCGCCGGGCTGCTGTGGTTCGGCTGGTTCGGTTTCAACGCTGGCTCGGCGTATGCCGCCGACGAGGCGGCCGGCGTGGCGCTGGTCAACACAATCGGCGCGACGGCGGCAGCGCTGCTGGCATGGATCATCGTGGAGAAGCTGCGTGACGGGCATGCGACCTCGCTCGGCGCCGCCTCCGGTGTGGTCGCCGGCCTGGTGGCGGTCACCCCCGCCGCGGGCTCGGTCAACCCGATGGGAGCACTGGCCATCGGCGCGATCTCCGGTGTCGTCTGCTCGCTGACGGTCAGCTTGAAGTTCCGGCTGCGCTACGACGACTCGCTCGACGTCGTCGGCGTGCACCTCGTCGGTGGGCTGGTCGGCACGGTGGCGATCGGCTTCTTCGCCACCGCCAACGCCCCCGACGGCGTCAACGGGCTCTTCTTCGGCGGCGGCATCGACCTGGTCGGCCGCCAGATCATCGGCGCTGTGGCTGTGATGGCATTCTCGTTCGTGGTCACGTACATCATCGCGACCTTGCTCGAGAAGACGATCGGCTTCCGTGTTCACGACGACCACGAAATCGTCGGTGTGGACAAGGTGCACCACGGTGAGTCCAGCTACGAGATCGGCCCCGAGGACATCCCGGAAGATGTGATGGCCCGGGTCGGCGATGAGGCCGCGACCGCCCAACTGGGGAAGGCGCCAGCTACCGCGCCCGCCTCGGCCAAGGCAAAACGGCCGATCAATGCCGGTGAGGGTGAGGCCAGCCCGGCAACCGGCTGACCCCGCCGCCCCAGAACGATCCACATGAGCCGCGTCCCACGTAGGGGCGCGGCTCATGTCGTTCGGCCGTGGCGCGGCGGACCTGCCGCACGGTTCCTCGTGTCACGCTGTGACGACGGCCATCGTGAAACCGTCGTAACCCTTGCCCCCAACCGTCTGAATAGATGTAGCGCTCACTCGGGGCTCCGCCGCGGCTACCTCAACGAAGCGCTGGATGCCTTGCACACTGGGATCGGTGCTCGACAGGTCCGCGACCGCGCCCTTGCGGACGACATTGTCGACGATGATCACGCTGCCCGCCCTGGAGAGTTTCAGCGCCCACTGGAAATACTCAGCGGTGTTTTCTTTGTCCGCGTCGATGAATACCAGGTCGAACGGTTCAGCTGACTCCGCGGCCAGCTTCGGCAAGGTCTCAAGCGCTGGTCCGGTGCGAACATCCACCAGATGCGCTACCCCGGCCCGCTCCAGATTGGAGCGTGCTATATCAGCGTGGTGCGGGTCGGCCTCCAGCGTCACGAGCTTGCCGTCAGCGGGCAATGCTCGCGCGAGCCAGATGGTGCTGTAACCGGCGAGGGTACCGACCTCCAAGATCCGTCTCGCCCCGCGAACCTCGGCGATCAGCTGCAACAACTTGCCCTGGTTAGGCGCGACATTGATGGCCGGCAGCCCGGCCTCGTCGCTGGCGCGCAACGCGGCGTCCAGCGCCTCGTCCGGCGGGATCATCCGCTCGCCGAAGTATCGATCGACCTGGGTCCACTGTTCTTGGCTCACGCGCTTCTCCGCTGTCCTTGGCTCGTGTCCGTCGTTTCGGCGGTCTGTGGCTCGCACCGACATGCCCACCCTAGTGCCCCGCGTGACGGGGCCGCGGTGGGAGATCCGGGGCCCAAGGGGTGAGAATGTCAGGATGCGTGTAGCACTGGTACAGATGGCCGCGGGTCTCGACGTCGACGAGAATCTGGCCACCATCGAGCGGCTGAGCGCCGGCATCGACGCCGATCTCATCGTGCTGCCCGAGGCCGTGATGCATGATTTCGGCACACCTACCACGCCGCTCGGGCCAGTAGCACAGCCGCTCGACGGCCCGTTTGTGGCCCACATCGCCGGGCTGGCCAAAGATCGCGCCGCCACGGTGATCGCCGGCATGTTCGAGGCGTCCGGCGACGACACGCGCCCCTTCAACACGCTGGTCGCGCTCGGCCCGGACGGCGACCTGCTGGCCACCTACCGCAAAGCCCACCTCTATGACTCGTTCGGGTACCGCGAATCCGATCGGCTGCTCGCGGGCGACGTCGTGCCGGCGGTTTTCGACGTGGCCGGGCACAAACTGGGGCTGCTGACCTGTTACGACCTGCGATTCCCGGAGCACTCCCGGGCACTCGTCGACGCGGGCGCCAACACCCTTGTGGTGCCAGCGGCGTGGGTGCGTGGCCCGCTCAAGGAAGACCACTGGGCCACGCTCGTCCGGGCCCGAGCCATCGAGAACACCGTCTACCTCGCCGCCGCCGCCCAATGCGGAAGAGCCTATTGCGGACGCAGCATGCTGGTCGATCCCATGGGCGTCGCCGTCGCCGCGGCCGGCGAAGCCGAAGGCGTGATCCACGGCGACATCGACGCTGGACGGATCAGTGCCACCCGTGAGCGCAACCCAGCGCTTCAACACCGTCGCGCCTGGCCGTCTATCCCATCGGACGATGGCTGATCCGGCCCGCGCTGCCGTGATCTTGGCCGGCGGGGCCGGGCGCCGGCTGGGTGGCATGGACAAACCGCGGCTCGTCGTCGGCGGCCGCCCTCTGCTCGACACCGCTATAGGCGCATGTGTGACGTGCGCCCACGTCATCGTCGTCGGCCCGTTACGGCCCACCGAGAGACCGGTGCACTGGACCATCGAGGAACCGGCCGGGAGCGGCCCGGTAGCGGCGCTGAGCGCCGGGAGCGCCATCTTGCCACCGTCGGCCCGCAGCGTCGTCGTCCTCGCCGCCGACCTGCCCGCGATCACCGCGGACGTCGTCGACCAACTCCACAAGACGCTCGCGAGCCACGACGCCGATGCGGCACTCCTCACCGACGGCACCGGCCGCCGCCAGCCGCTGACCGCGGTCTACCGTGCATCCGCCCTGACACGCGCGCTGTCCGACGTCGGCAACCCCACCGGCCAGTCCATGCGGTCGCTGCTCAAGTACCTCAGCGTGGCGACACTCGCCGATCCACGTGCCGCGGAAGACATAGACACCACCGAAGACCTGGCACGATGGACCGAGCACCACACCGGGCACCCGGCCACGACTCCCGATGAGGACGACCCCGCACGGAAGGATCATCAGGGAACATGACCATGGATCCATGGATCGTCACCCTCTGCGAACAGCTGGGTGTGCCGATCGACGACGTCGATGTCAGCGCGATTCTCGATCTCGCCAAGGAGGCGGCGCACAACGTGGAGCGCCCCGCCGCGCCGGTGACGACGTTCATCGCCGGATATGCCGCGGCGCTGAGCGGCGGTGGTTCCGCGGCAGTAGACGCAGCCATCGAGCAGGCCGCTGTTCTCGCCACCGGGTGGCCCGAACGAGTTGCCCCGACGGCAGGCCCGGCCGACGCCACGGTCACCCTGGATTCCACCGGCAACGACTCCACTGACCCGTCCGCATCGAACTCGGCGGAGCGCTGATGTACGCGGTTGTCGTCGAAGCGCCAGGTGGCCCGGAGACTCTCACCTGGCAAGAGGTACCCGACCCGGTATGTGGCCCGGACGAGGTCGTGCTCGATGTCGCCGCCTCCGCGGTCAACCGAGCCGACATCATGCAACGGCAGGGCCACTACCCGCCGCCTGCCGGTGCCCCGCCCTGGCCGGGACTCGAATGCAGCGGGGTGGTCCGCGAGGTAGGCGCCTCGGTCACCGGCTGGGCGGTGGGAGATGAGGCATGCGCTTTGCTCGCAGGTGGCGGCTACGCCGAACGCGTAGCCGTTCCCGCCGCACAGCTTCTGCCCCTACCCACCGGCGTCGATCTCGTTACGGCTGCGGCGCTCCCCGAGGTGATGTGCACCGTCTGGTCCAACGTCGTCATGGCAGCTCGCTTGCGGCCACGTGAGGTCCTCTTGGTCCACGGCGGCGGCAGCGGCATCGGCACCGCCGCCATCCAGATCGGCGTCGCGCTCGGCGCCACGGTCGCCGTGACCGCCGGCTCCGCGGCCAAGCTCGACCGATGTGCCGAGCTCGGCGCCTCAATCCTGGTCAACTACCGGGAGCAAGACTTTGCCGAAGAGGTGAGGTCGGCCACCGGCGGGCACGGCGCGGATGTGGTTCTCGACATCATGGGAGCCAAATACCTGGCCGCCAACCTCGATGTGCTGGCGGTGCAAGGCCGGCTCGTCGTCATCGGCCTACAGGGTGGGCGAAAAGCCGAGCTTGACCTACGCGGCCTGATGAGCAAGCGGGCCTCGATCATCGGCACCACGTTGCGGGCCCGACCAGCGGCCGAAAAGGCCGCCATCGTCGCCGCAGTCCGGGACGAGCTGTGGCCGATGATCTCCCGGGGCGACGTCGCGCCCGTCGTCGACCGTCACCTCCCCATGCGCGACGCGGCAGAGGCGCACCGCATTGTCGAGCAAAGCGACCACGTCGGCAAAGTTCTGCTGACCACGTGACTTGTGAGCGGTCACCAGCGCCGCCGGCGTCCCCACCGGGGCTCGCTAACATGCCGGAGCCCATCTGCGTCAAGATGGGGGGATGACGGAGTCGAACGAGAACGCCGAACAGCGCGATCAAGACCAGGACACCGAGAACCCACGGGTTGTTGTCGTGGGTCCGGAAGGTATGGCCGTGGGATCGGCGCCGAATGAGAAGGACGATGACAGCGAGCCGGGGTCGCTCACCGACCTCGTCGAGCAGCCCGCCAAGGTGATGCGGATCGGCAGCATGATCAAACAGCTGCTGGACGAGGTCAAAGCGGCTCCGCTCGACGAAGCGAGCAGACGCCGGCTCGGTGAGATACACCGTAAGTCGCTAGATGAGCTCGAGGACGGCCTGGCGCCGGAACTGGTCTCTGAGCTGGAGCGGCTGGCGCTGCCATTCGGGGACGACACCGTGCCTTCGGAGTCCGAGCTGCGCGTCGCTCAGGCACAGCTCGTAGGCTGGCTCGAAGGCTTGTTCCACGGGATCCAGACAACGCTGTTCGCACAACAGATGGCCGCGCGTGCCCAACTGGAGCAGATGCGCCGGGCGTTGCCTCCGGGGGTGCAGATGGCACCGGGTCAGGCAGGTCCTCCCGGCCAAGCCAGCGGCGAAGGCGAGCAGCGCAGCGGCATGTATCTCTGACGGAAAGCCGACCTGCTCAGACGGTGGCCTGTGTCAGAAATCCGGCGACGAGATTTCCGACACAGGCCCGCAGAGGTCAATCGAATCTGGTGGTTACTGACTCACTAGCCGGCGTTGACGGCCGCGGCATGCTTGTCGATGAGCTCTCCCAGGCGGGGCAGCGCTTCTTCGACGTGCTTCTTCGCCTGTGGGCGCAGTTTGGAGTAGACCTTCTTCACGCTGTCCCGGCGCGACCCCGCTGCGCGGTCGTCGGTGACCCCGAGCAGGGCGTCCGCCACATCGGACGAGTTCCCGGTCAGGCGATCTGCGAAGGAGCCGGAACCCGCCTTTACGTGCTCGGCGTAGTAAGGCTCGAGCCGAGCGACGAAGTTGTCGAGCATACTGTCCACAGCATCCGACACAAACGTCGAGTTGATCTTCTTGATCAATCCGTACCCGCTCTTGACGGCCAGGCCCGATACCCCACTCTTGCCCGCGACCTCGGCGTCAACCAGGTTCTCGACATCCTTCACCACCGCGGGACGGCGATCCGGAGCGAGCAGGATCTCTTGCAACGTGTCTGCCATGACGTATTACGTCCTTCATCTCGAAATGACCATGTCGCCCCCGTGCGAATGCAACTGTAAATCACCCGCTACCGGATCACACAGCCGCCCAGCACATCAACCGGGGCATACCGGTGCGGCATCACTTCGAGGCTACGGAGGGTTCGAGGACCTCTTTGCCGCCCAGGTAAGGCCGCAGGGCCTTCGGCACCGACACGGAGCCGTCGGGGTGTTGGTGGTTCTCCAGAATGGCCACGATCCAGCGCGTGGTGCCCAGCGTGCCGTTGAGTGTGGCGACACTCCGAGTTCCCTGGCCGGCCCGCTCGCGCACCCCTAGCCGCCGGGCCTGGAACGTCGTGCAGTTCGACGTGGAGGTCACTTCCATCCAGCGCGACTGCGAGGGTAGCCAGGCTTCGCAGTCGAACTTACGGGCAGCACTCGAACCGAGATCTCCGGCGGCGACGTCGATGACCCGGTATGGGAGTTCGACAGCGGCGAGCATCTGCTCCTCCCAGCCGAGCAGGCGCTCATGCTCGGCTGCGGCGTCTTCTTCGCGGCAGTACACGAACATCTCCACCTTGTGGAACTGATGCACGCGGATGATGCCCCGGGTGTCTTTGCCGTGCGAGCCGGCCTCGCGCCGGTAACACGCCGACCAGCCGGCATACCGGAGGGGCCCGCCGTCGAGATCGATGATCTCGTCGGCGTGGAAACCTGCCAGCGGCACCTCGCTGGTGCCCACCAGGTAGAGATCGTCGCGCTCGAGCCGGTAGATCTCGTCCGCGTGCGCCCCGAGGAACCCGGTGCCGGCCATGACGTCGGGGCGCACCAGTGTCGGCGTGACGACCGGCGTGAAACCGGCGTCGATGGCCGTCTTCATCGCCAGGTTCAAGATGCCGAGCTCAAGCTGGGCGCCGACTCCGGTGAGAAAGTAGAACCGCGAGCCGGACACCTTGGCGCCCCGTTCGGTGTCGATCGCCCGCAACCCCTCGCCGAGCTCCAGGTGGTCGCGGACCGACGGCAGGTCCGGGCGGGCACCTACCTCCCGCAGGACCTCGAAGTTCTCCTCGCCACCGGCCGGCACACCGTCGAGGACGATGTTGGACGGCACCATGGCGAGCCGGTCCAGCCGTTCCTGGGCCTCAGCCGCGGCGGCCTCCGCGGCCTTCACAGCCGCGGCCAGCTCCTTTGCCCTGGCCAGCAACGCCTGTTTCTCGTCGCCAGAAGCCTTCGGGATCTCCTTGCCGAGGCTCTTCTGCTCACCTCGGAGCTTCTCGAACTCGGCGAGGGACGCGCGGCGGGTCTCGTCCGCGGCGAGCAGCTCGTCGACCACGTCCACGTTCTCGCCACGCGCACGCTGCGAAGCACGCAACTGCTCGGGGTCTTCACGAATCACACGAAGGTCAAGCACCCACAGAGCCTATCGGCCCGGCCCACCGCCCCACCAACCGAATACCCACCCCCCACCTAGATGATCATGTTTGGTGGGCTTACTCGTGCGTTGACAGGCCTGCAGGCATGGTGATCCACGAGGGAACCCACCAAACATGATCATCTAGGAGTCAGCCGTCGCGGAGCGAATCCAGCCAAACGGCGGCGTCGTTGAACTCCGCGTTGGTCATGCCCCGCCCGACCGGGGGGCGGACACCGTCCGCGCGCGCATATGAGCCGAGGAATCGAACGTCAGCGCATACCCGGCGCAAACCCATCAGCGCTTCGCCAACCCTTGCGTCGTTGAGATGACCCTCGGCGTCGATGACAAAGCAGTACCGTCCCATGCCATTGCCCGTCGGCCGGGACTCGATGCGCGTCAGATTCACGCCGCGGGTGGCGAACTGCTCCAGGATCTCCAGTAGCGCACCGGGGTGGTCGTCGCGAATGTAGGCCACCAGGCTGGTTTTGTCCGAGCCGGTGGCACGTGGCGGGCGGCCCGGCTGAGTGATGAGCACGAACCTGGTCAACGCCTCTTTGTTGTCGCCGATATCGTCAGCCAGCGTGTCGAGTCCGTAATGCTCCGCGGCAATGGGCGCGGCGATCGCGGCATCGAAGAGCTCCCCGTCAGTGTCGTGGGTCCGTGCCGACACGGCCGCGGCAGCGGCGGCTGTGGACGACGTCACGGCCGTGACCGCGTCCGGCAGCGCCTTGCTCATCCACGACCGGCACTGTGCCTCCGCCACGGGATGAGTCACTACCTTCCGGACGCCGGTGAGCTCGGTGCCGGATCGCGCCATCAACGAGAAGGTGACAGGCAGCAGATGCTCCGCCACGATCATGACCGGCTCACCCCGGATGAGATCGTCAAGGGTGGCGTTGACCGAACCCTCCACCGAGTTCTCCAGCGGAACGACGGCACCGGCCACGTCGCCCGTCCGCACGGCATCGATGGCCGCATGCACCGTGGAGTACGGTTCGAGCTCGGCTCCGGCGACGGCATGGAGGCGACGAGCCGCGGCCTCGGTGAACGTCGCGGCCGGCCCCAAATAGGCATAACGATCTTTGCTAGCTGGCACGCCCAAACTCTAACCGTTCTCGACCCGGGTTGCGCGGAGCCGGACGGCAGCGGCCTACGCTCAGCGCACAGCCGCTGCCGTCGCGCCGTCATTGCAGGATGGCAGGCGCCTCCCAGTCTTTGCCGAGCACATTGTGCGCCAGGAACGCGAGCACGGTTTGGTACCAGACCTTGGCGTGCTGGGGCGTGAGCACCCAATGGTTCTCGTCCGGGAAGTAGAGGAACTTGTGCGGCATCTCGCCGTTGTCCGCCTCGGCCCGGGCAGCGAGCTCGTACCAGAGCCGCAAGGCCTCACCGATGGGTACGCGGTAGTCCTTGTCGCCGTGGATAACGAGCATAGGTGTCTCTATCGCGTCCACGCCGTGGTGCGGCGAATTGGACCGGGCCATCTCGGGCGTCATCTCACGGGCCCAGTACCAGGCCGCGTCGGTGGTGGGCCCGAACTGGTCAAGCGCCCACAGGCTCGCGTGCGTGACAATGGCATCGAACCTGTCGGTCTTGGTCGCCACCCAGTTGGCCATGTAGCCGCCGAAGGAACCACCCATGGCAGCCGTGCGGTTGTGGTCGATGTCGTCGCGCGCCACCGTCACGTCGGTGATGGCCATCAGGTCGGTGTACGGCGCCTGGCCCCACTTGCCCCAGCCGCGACTGATGAACTCTCGCCCGTAGCCGGTGGACAATGCCGGGTCGGGCAGGAGCACGGCGTACCCCTGAGCCACCATGATCCACGGGTTCCACCGCCAGGACCAGGCATTCCACGAATTCAGCGGACCACCGTGTATCCACAACAGCAATGGGGCCGGAGTCGTGGCGGTAGTGCCTTCGGGCAGTGCCAGCCATCCCCGGACACGGACGCCGTCCTCGGCCTGCGCCTCCACCTCTTCGAGCCGGCCGGGCAGTTCGGGGCTCGGTGCCGGCCCTCGCAGCGGCTCGGACGCCTGGTCGGGAGCATCTGCCCTCAACCGAACCGGCGTCATCGGTTCGAGATAGGACGTACGCATCGCATAGACGCGAGTTCCGTCCGGCGAGACAACAACGTCGAAGTACGCGTAGTCGTCCCCCGTCAGCCTCGTGACCGATCCGTTTTCAGCATCGACCCGGAAGACCGGCGCCCGTCCGTTCTCGTCCGCAACGACGATCAGAGCGGCGCCGTCGGGCGTCCAGGCCGGTGGACCCGCCGGCCAGCGGTCCCAGTCGGTCGTGAGCTCTCGCAGTGATCCGTCCGTCATCGACACGATGGCCAGAACACGGTCACCGGGGTCGTGTGGCGAGGTCAGCCGCTCCCGGATCACGGCGACGGCCGTACCGTCAGGGCTGATGCGCGGTGCCGCGTACTCGTAGTCGGGCTCGTCGACGAGGATGCGTCGCTCACCTGTGATGGTGTCGATGACCACCAACGACTGCCGGTATCCGCCGGCGTGTGGAACATTCCACGTCGTCACGATCACCGAACCGTCGGCGCTGACGTCGTAATCGGAACGCTCCAGGCCACGGCCGGCGTCCGGGCTGAGATCGCGCAACTCAACAGCAGGATCGGCGAGTTCGTCGCCTTCGGCTAGGCGGCCTGCGAACAGGCGCGGAGCGGCCGGCCCGAGGTCAGAGTCCCAGAACCGCACCGGGTAGCTCTCATGCAGGATGGCTGAGACCTTCTTTTCCTTGCGCTCCTTGCGCTTGGACTCCTCGGACTCGACGTCCGCCGACGAAGGGAAGGTGGACGACGACACGACGACGGTTCCGGCCTCACGTGCCACGACAACGCCGCCGATGCCGCCGGGTCGCCGTGCGACGACGCGTGCTTCACCACCGGCCGCCGGAAGCAGCCACAGCAGCGGGACTTCGTCGTCGTCCTTGGCCGAGGGGTCGGGCCGGGCGGAGCAGAACAGCAGCGAACCGTCGGGCAGGAACGCCGAGCCGCTTTCACCTTTGGCGCTGCGCGTCAGCCGGCGGGCCGGCCGCGCGCCATCCGGATCGATCTCCCAAAGAGCGGAGACGTATTTCGTCTTCTCCGGGTTCAGGGTGGCCACCGCCGTGACGAGGCGGCGTCCGTCCAGGGACATGGTCAGCCCGCCGGAACGGGGAAGGGCGAGGTAGGCATCCAGATCGTGAAATGGGGTGGGGGTCTGCGGGGTCTCCGCCTGCACATCAGTCACCCTCACTTACCTATCACGTCTCGGCACCGTCCGGGGAGAGCTCGGTGATCCGCCAACGATCACCGCCAATTGAGCCCGGATGGGACTTAGCACTCTCCACGCAGGAGTGCTAAATTAGGACTCGGCAACCGCCTGTCATCCCGGGTCGTCCGGGATGCCCGGGGCGACGGCGGCATCCACAACGGTTGGTGTTTCCGCACTGGGCGGAGCACGTTAACGTCTGGAGGTGGTTGTTGTGGTGACACGTTTCGACCCGTTCCGTGATATGGACCGGCTGGCTGAGCAGGTGCTCGGTACCGCGCGAAGTGCCGCAGCGATGCCGATGGACCTCTACCGGTCCGGTGACCACTACGTCATGCATTTCGACCTTCCGGGGGTCGACCCGGGTTCCATCGACGTCAGCGTCGAGAACCGGGCACTCACCATCCAGGCCCAGCGCACGAGCCGCGACGACGAAAACACTCAGTGGCTGGCCAGGGAGCGCCCCTCCGGAACCTACGCCCGCCAGCTGAACCTCGGCGACGGGTTCTCCCTGGATGACATCGACGCCACCTACGCCGACGGCGTGCTGACCGTCACCTTGCCAGTGGCCGAGCAGGCCCGGCCCCGGCGGATCGATGTCACGCGGGCCAACTCCCGCCACAACGTCGAAACAGGCACCGCCGAGCGTCAGGGGATCGAGACCTGATCTTCGTCGTCGTCCGGTAAACCGGGGGGCGGGCCGTGGCCCGCCCCGTCGGTGCCGGGCGCGGATTGCCTGGTTGACGACGGCGCACCAGGCGGCGCGGTTGTCGCGCGAACTTTCAGCTGTGTCGGCACCGTGGTGACCTCGTTGCCGGTGTCACCTCCGCGTAGCCGGTCCAGCAACGCCAACGCCGCGATCCGGCCTTGTTTCCGCACCGGCTGTGCCACCGTGGTCAGCCCGAACAGCCACGACAGGTCGTGGTCGTCGACGCCTACCACGGACATGTCTTCCGGCACGCGTACCCCGTCGCTGCGCGCCGCGTGTATCAACCCCATCGCGATCTCATCCGAGACGGCGAATACGGCAGTCGGCAACGGGCCACGCCGTTTGAACTCCGCGTACGCCTCCACGCCGGACTCGGCCAAGAACTTCCCGCCAACCGTGAGCTTGGGATCGGGTTCGACACCAACCTCTCCGAGTACTTCTTGGTAACCCTGTTTCCGGTCCGGGGCGACGGGGAAACCCAGGTGATCGTGGGGGTCGCCGCCGACGAAACCGATCCGGCGGTGCCCCAGTTCGACCAGGTGGCGGGTCGCCGATCGCCCGACCTCGACGTCGTCGATCCGTACGGTCTGGATACCCGGCATCACCGGCCCGATGGCGATCACCGGACGTTGCATGGCGAGCAGCGCGCGCACTTCGTCTGGCGTCAGCGGCAGGCTGAGCACCACCAGCGCGTCGACGCGTTTGCGAAGCAAGTGAGTATCGACGACGCGCCGCCGTTGGGTCTCGACGTCGGCCAGACCGTAACGCAGCACGTCGTACCCCACAGCGGAGAACGCTTCCTGCGCCCCTTCGGCTATCGCGCTGAAGTACCAGCCACGGGCTACCGGCGACACAACTCCTACGGCCCCGGTGCGCCCCGTGGGCAAGCCTGCCGCGCTCGGCGAGGCCACGTAGCCGAGTTCCGCGGCCACGGCCTGCACCGCCGCGCGGGTCGCCGGGGAAACCCCCGGCAACCCCCGGAGCGCACGTGACACGGTGGCAACGGACACCCCGGCCCGCGCCGCGACGTCCACGATGCCCGTCATCGAACCAGCTTCCCAGGTCCCAACCAGCCAGCTCTGTTCAACCCTTCACGCCACCGGACAGCAGCCCTCGCACGAAGTAACGCTGTAGCGCCAAGAAGACGATCAGCGGAACCACCATCGCGACGAACGCCCCCGCTGTGAGCAGATGCCACGCCTCCCCGCGGCTGCCGGCGAGTTCGGCAAGCCGGGCGGTCAACGGTGCGACGTTGGGGGTCCCGCCGGCGAAGGTCAACGCCACAAGCAGGTCGTTCCAGACCCAGAGGAACTGGAAGATGCCGAACGCCGCGATCGCTGGCACCAGCAACGGCATGAGCACTTTGAAGAAGATCTTCACATGCCCGGCACCGTCCACTCGAGCTGCCTCGACCAATGACGGCGGAATGTCCTTCATGAAGTTGTGCAGCAGGAACGTCGCCAGCGGCAAGGCAAAGATGGAATGTGACAACCACACCGTCCAGAACGAGCCGGCTACCTCCCACCGGACGTACTGCTGCATCAGCGGGATCAGCGCCACCTGCAACGGCACGATCTGCAGCGCGAAGACGGCGACGAACAGGATGTCCCGGCCGCGGAAGTCGATCCAGGCGAACGCATAGGCGGCGAGCAGCGCGAGAGTGATCGGGATGACCACAGCCGGGAGGGTGATCACGACTGAGTTGATGAAGTAGGTCGAGAAGGACTCACGCGCGCCGAACAGGACCTCGTTGTAGTTGCCGAGGGTGAACTCGGGGCTGCGGAACCAAGTCCACCATCCAGAGGTGTTGATGGACTGCTGCGGCCGGAACGAGCTGACCAAGAGCCCGATCGTCGGAACGGTCCAGACGACCGCGATGACGATCGCCACGCCGGATGCCCACGGCGACGAGAGCTTCGCTCTGGCCATCGCGGCACGCCGCTCCGCAGGAGTCAGCGGCCGGGGGACGGCCGGCGTGTCGGCCGGCAGCACGGGAGGAGTCGGTGTGGTTGTCATCGGATCTCCTCCGAGAGACGCAACTGGCGCACCTGGTAGATCACTACTGGTATGACCAGGATGAACAGGAAGACGGCGAGCGTAGCGCCGAGGCCGAAGTTCCCTTGCCGGAAGCTCTGCGTGTAGAACTCGTTGGCGACGACGCTCGTTTCGAACTGGCCGCCGGTCATGGTGCGGACGATGTCGAACGCTTTCAGCGTCGTCATCGTCACGGTGACCAGCACGACGAGTAGGGCCGGCCGGATGCTGGGCACGGTGATGTATCGGAACATCCGCGCGCCGGTCAGACCGTCGAGACGAGCGGCTTCGACGATGTCGTCAGGGATAGCCTTGATGGCCGCCGAAAGCACCGTCATCGCGAATCCGGTCTGCACCCAGATCATCACGATCAGCAACCAGAACGTGTTACTCGGTGCGTTGATCAGGAATTGCTGAGGTTCGAATCCCAACCACACCAGGAATTGGTTGATCAGGCCGATCTGTGCGACGCCCTCCTGATCCGGCCGGTACGCGTAGACGAAGCGCCAGATGATCGAGGCGCCCACCAGGGAGATCGCCATCGGCAGGAAGATGAGCCCTTTGGCGAGGGCCTCGAACCTGGTGCGGTCGACCAGCACGGCATAGACCAGACCGATGAAGGTCGCCAGGATCGGCACCAGAATCACCCAGATCAGGGTGTTGCGCAGCACCGTCTGAAACTCGCTCTGGCTGAACATGGTCACGTAGTTGTCGAAGCCGATGTAGTTGGTGCCGGTGCGGTCGAAGAACGACTCCCGGATGGTGCGCACCATCGGATACAACAGGCCGAACGCCAGCATCAGCAGCGCGGGGCCGAGGAACGCGGCCACCAGGGCCCAGTTCGGCACCGAACGCGCCCGGTCCACCGACATCAGGATCAGCGCCATGACGACGACGAACAGCAGGATGGCGAAAACCATGACGCCGAGCTTCTGCGGTGTCGATGTGGTGTCCAGCAGCCATCCCGGCCAGGGGACGGAGAACTCGTTGAAAGGCGCGACGCCGATGGCGGACAGCAAGAAGACGCCGCCACCGACTGCCGCGAAGACGCCGAGCGCGATCAGCGTCATGGTCCAGGGGATCGAGCCTCTCAGATCCGGCCCAGTGCCCCGTTGGCGAGGGTCCGGGGAACCGGATCCCTCTGTCACAGTTGTGCTGCCACCCGGCGGGTTTCCGCCACCGGGTCGAGATTCAGACAAGACGACATCCTTTCCGCGGGCGAATCCAGGAACGGGACCTGATCGACCGAGGCCACCGGAGCGCCGGTGGCCTCGGCCATGGGGCACGCCCAACGATTTGTGGCCAGGCGTGCCCGTCCCGGAAGCCGCGGCCCGCTACATTCTCAGGCCACGCGAATCTGCTTACGGCCAGGAGTTCTCGATGGCGTCGAGAACCTCGTTGTCCGGCTTGTCGTTGGCGATCCAGTTGGTCATCTCGGTCCAGAACGTTCCGGCGCCAACCTCACCCGGCATCAGGTCCGACGCGTCGAACCGGAAGATGGTCTCGGGGTCCTGCAGGATCTCCACCGAGAGCCGGTTGATCTCGGTGTCGACGTTGGCAGGGTCAAGGCCGGTGTTGGCCGAGATCCAGTTGCCTTCGGCCGCCTTCAGGTTGGCCCACTCCGGCGAAGCCAGGAACGCCTGGAAGGCCTGGACCTCCGGGCGGTCGTTGAACGCCGCAGCGAACTCACCGCCGCCGAGCACCGGGTTGCCGAACTCCTCGGACATCGGCGGCAGGTAGAAGGCGTACACGTCGCCGTCCGGGGCCACCGTGGCGCCGGCCTCGTCGAAGTTGGCCTGGTAGAACGACGCCTGGCGGTGCATCCAGCAGTTGCCGTCCAAGATCGGCAGGCCCGCGGCCTGGAACTCGGTGGCCGCGATGCTGGTGACATCGCCGAGCCCGCCGTTGACGTAGTCGTCGTTCTTGAGGATGTCGCCTACGGCCGCGAGGACCTCCGCGACCTGCGGGTCGTTGAAGGGGATCTCGTGCGTCATCCACTGGTCGTAGACGTCGGGACCGTGCATACGGAGCATGACGTCTTCCATCCAGTCGGTAGCCGGCCACCCGGTGGCGTCGCCGGAGCCGATACCGGCACACCACGGCTTTCCGCCGTCGGCCACAATCTGGTCGGACAACGCGATCATGTCATCCCAGGTCTCCGGGATCTCGTAGCCCGCGTCGGCGAACATGTCCGGCGAGTACCAGACGAACGACTTCACGTTCGCCCCGATCGGGGAGGCATAGAACGTTCCGTCGACCGTGCCGAGTTCCTTCCAGTCTTCGGCGAAGTACTCCGCGGTGTATTCCTCGGCGAGCGTTCCGTCCAGCGGCTGGACCGCGTCGGTGTCATTGACGACGGTCTCGAGCAAGCCTGGCTGCGGGAAATAGGCGATGTCCGGGGCGTTGCCGCCGCGAACCCGCACGGTGAGCTGTGCTTCGAACTCGCCGGAACCCTCGTAGTCGATGGTGGCGCCTGTGCACTCTTCGAACGGCCGGTACGACTCGATGTGCGCGGTGTCCTCCGGCGCGACGATCGAGGTGTAGACGTGGACCGTCGTTCCGCTCAGGTCGCCGTATTGCTCGTATGCGGCGCAGTCGCTGGGGTCGTCGGCCGGGTCGCCGTTCTCGTCGGCTTCCTCCGCAGCGGCGTTGTCACCGTTACCGGCGTCGTCGGTGCCGCATGCCGTCAACACGAGCGACAATCCGGCGATACAGCCGATCATCACCGCACCCGTCCGCCTTTTGCTCTGGGTCATGTGGTGCCTCCCCTCTTCAGAAAGTCCAGCCGGGCGCTCTCGTTCACCCGGCCAGCCAGGCACGCATGTCGCTGCCTGTGAAGCACAACGAAAACGTTTACGCTTTCAAAACTCAAGGGACTAAAGACACCGAAGCGGTAACGATTTCGCCACATGCGCGAAATGACGAAAGTCCTCCACCTGCCACTTCCCCGTGATCGACAGTAAGTTGTGGCTACGGGACAGCAACCGCACCGCACTGTTGATCACCAAATCGCGACCACAACCCACTGACGATCACCTACGGGACCGGCCAGCGGGAAAGCTCGGACGCCCGAGGACTTGTGCGTTCACATCAGGCCGGACCGGGTGAACTTGTGCGGGTCGACGAGCCCGGAAACCGCCTGATGTGTGCAGGCTGGAGGGAAGGGTCACCGGCACGTTGAAGTGCACGGACGCACAAGGCAGCCAGGGCGGCTGGGACACTCGTGTCCTGCGATGCAGGGCACTGGTACCCAGACCCGCTTCGACATAGGTACCGTGTCAGTAGCATCTTTCGTGACGCGAGTCACGAACATACCTCCGGCCCGGACCACGGCGCACCCAAGTCGTGTTTCTGGCAGGTGGTCAGGACACGGCCAGGCTGGCGCGGCGACCCCGCGGAGCCGACGACGTGAAGGAGAGACATGACTGTCGATACGGCGGTTGACCCGGCCGGTGGCGGAGCTGCGAGCGAGCCCGAGCTCGTCCAGCTCCTGACTCCCGAAGGTCAGCGAGTACCGAACGAGCATTATGACGCGCTGATCGATGACATCGGCACAGCTGAGATCCGCGCTCTATACCGCGATCTCGTCCTGTCACGGCGCGTCGACAGCGAAGCCGTCGCGCTGCAGCGGCAAGGCGAACTCGGGCTGTGGGCCAGTTTGCTCGGCCAGGAGGCAGCCCAGGTCGGCTCCGGTCGCGCGCTGCGGCAGCAAGACCACGTGTTCCCGACGTACCGCGAGCACGCCGTGGCGTGGTGCCGAGGTGTCGACCCCGCACAGCTACTGGGGCTGTTTCGTGGCGTCGACCAAGGCGGGTGGGACCCCCGCGAGAACAACTTCCATCTCTATACGATCGTCATCGGCGCTCAGACGCTGCATGCCACCGGCTACGCGATGGGTGTCCAGCGCGACGGTGCCCTCGGCACCGGCGACCCCGATCGCGACACCGCCGTCGTCGCCTACTTCGGTGACGGCGCCACCAGCCAGGGCGACGTCAACGAAGCCTTTATCTGGGCCAGCGTCACCAATGCGCCGGTGGTCTTCTTCTGCCAGAACAACCAATGGGCCATCTCCGAGCCCCTCGAGCGCCAGACCCGCGTTCCGCTGTACCGCCGGGCATACGGCTTCGGATTCCCGGGGCTCCGGGTCGACGGCAACGATGTCCTGGCCTGCCTGGCCGTCAGCCGAGAGGCACTTCAGCGCGCCCGTGACGGCGAAGGGCCGACGCTGATCGAGGCTTTCACCTATCGGATGGGCGCGCACACCACCACCGACGATCCCACCCGATACCGTCTCGGCTCTGAGCTCGAGCACTGGCGGCTGAAAGATCCCATCGAGCGGGTCAAGGCTTACATGGTCCGTGGCGACATGGCTGACCAAGCCTTTTTCGACGACGTGGAGGCCGAGTCCGAGTCGCTCGCAGAGCATCTACGCACCGCCTGCCGGCAACTTCCCGACCCCAGCCCGGAGTCGATCTTCGATCACGTCTACGTCGACCCCACACCCCCGCTGCTCGCGCAGCGTGACGAGATGAAGACCTACCTGGACTCCTTCACCGACGAGGAGGCCCAATGACCTCGCTCAACATCATCAAATCCATCAATGCCGGGCTCCGGCGTTCGATGGAGAACGACCACAAAGTCCTCATCATGGGTGAGGACGTCGGCAAGCTCGGCGGCGTGTTCCGAGTCACTGACGGTCTGCAGAAAGATTTCGGCGAGGATCGCGTCATCGACACTCCGCTGGCCGAATCCGGCATCATCGGCACGGCCGTCGGTCTCGCCCTGCGCGGCTACCGGCCGGTGTGCGAGATCCAGTTCGACGGGTTTGTCTTCCCCGGCTACGACCAGATCGTCAGCCAGGTCGCCAAGATGCATTTCCGTTCCGGTGGACGGCTCCGGCTGCCGATTGTCATCCGGATCCCCTACGGCGGTGGCATCGGCGCCGTCGAGCACCACGCCGAAAGCCCGGAAGCCTACTTCGTCCACACCCCTGGGCTCAAAGTCGTCTCGTGTGCAAACCCCGAAGACGCGTACTGGATGATCCAGCAAGCCATCGAGTCCGACGATCCGGTGATGTTCTTCGAGCCGAAGCGTCGCTACTACGAGAAGGCAGAGTTCGAGCTCGACGGATCGCCGCCGCTGCCTTTGCACACCTCCCGCGTGGTACAGCAGGGCACAGACGCCACGGTGGTCGCCTACGGCCCGATGGTCAAGACCTGTCTGGAAGCCGCGGCCGCGGCCACGGAAGACAACCGTTCGCTCGAAGTGATCGATCTTCGCTCGCTGTCCCCTCTCGATCTTGACCCGGTGTACGAATCCGTGCGGCGCACGGGCCGGCTCGTCGTCGTTCACGAAGCTCAGCGAACCCTCGGTGTCGGCGCCGAAGTCGCGGCCCGCGTCACTGAAGAGTGCTTCTACTCCCTCGAAGCTCCGGTGGTCCGGGTGACCGGCTACGACACGCCGTACCCGCCGGCCCGGGTCGAGGATGACTACTTACCCGACCTCGACCGCGTACTCGACGGCGTCGACCGCGCACTGACCTACTGATCTTCGAAAGGACGACCAGAGTGAGCGTTTCGCAGTTCAACCTTCCCGACGTCGGCGAAGGCCTGACCGAGGCGGAAATCGTGTCCTGGAAGGTCGAGCCAGGAGACACGGTGAAGGTCAACGACGTCATCGTGGAGATCGAGACCGCCAAGTCCTTGGTCGAGTTGCCGTGCCCGTTCGCGGGAGTCGTCGAGAGCCTGCTTGTCGACGAAGGCGCCACGGTACCGGTTGGCACGCCCATCATCGCCGTGCGCACCGGAGGAGAAGCTTCCCGGGCCGACACCGCCAGTCCGGGTGAAGACCTAGTACCGGCTCCCGAAGCTCCTGCCGAGGACGCGGGCGCCCCCGCACCGACCGAGGACGGCCGCCAGCCGGTGCTCGTCGGCTACGGTCCCCGCACCTCCGCGGCCAAGCGCCGGGCTCGCAAGCCGGTCTCGGCCCCATCGGGCGCATCCACCCCTGCTCACGGCTCCGAGGCAACGCGTACTCAGCAGCCTGAGAGCAACGGTTCCGGCACCGAGGCAGCAGAACAGACGCTGCGCGCACCGGAGAGCAGGGCGCGGGTTCTGGCCAAGCCACCGGTTCGCAAGCTGGCCAAAGACCTCGGCGTCGACATCTCGAGCATCACACCGACCGGTCCCAATGGCACCGTGACCCGTGACGACGTCCAAGCTGCAGCCGCCGCGACCGCCGAACCAGCCACGTCCACCCAGGAACGTCCCCGCGCCGGCACGGGCACCGGCTGGCATGGTTTGGCCCGCGAAGAGCGCACCCCCATCCGGTCGGTCCGGCGCAAGACCGCCGAGGCGATGGTTCAGTCGGCATTCACCGCGCCGCACGTCACCGAGTTCATCACGGTGGACGTCACCCGCACCATGCGGCTGATCGAACGCCTGCGCGAGTCCCGGGAGTTCCGCGAGGTCAAGCTGTCGCCGCTGGCACTCGCCGCCCGAGCCATCTGCCTGGCCATGCCACGTACGCCGGAGATCAACTCCCGGTGGGACGACGACGCCGGAGAGATCGTCACTCAGCGCTTCGTCAACCTGGGCATCGCGGCGGCCACCCCGCGCGGCCTCGTCGTGCCGAACGTCAAGGACGCTCATCTGCTGCCCCTGCGCGATCTGGCGGTCGCCATCAACGAGCTGGCCGCCACCGCGCGCGACGGCAAGACCCCGCCGTCGGACATGCTCGGGGGAACCTTCTCCATCACGAACGTAGGCGTGTTCGGGGTCGATACCGGTACGCCGATCATCAATCCGGGGGAAGCAGCCATCTTCGTGCTGGGTGCGATCCGGCAACAGCCGTGGGTCCACAAGGGCAAGGTCAAACCTCGCTGGATCACCACGCTAGGGCTGTCTTTCGACCACCGGCTGGTCGACGGCGCCCAGGGTTCGCAGTTCATCGCCGACGTGGCGGCGCTGCTGGAAGACCCGGGCAACGCCCTGGCATGGGGCTGAGACGGTCCAGAAGCTCCGGTTGACGCCTGTAGAGCCTTGTAACAACGACAAGAAGAGGGCCCCGCGAGGAAATTGCTCCTCGCGGGGCCTCTTCGGTTGTTCTTGACCGAGTCGTCAGGCGTTCACGACCCTAAGAGGCCGCGCAGAATGGGGCGCCTGACAGCGAGCGGGGTCGGGCGCCTGGATGGCAAGGCGGAGGAAGGAGTCGCACTGGGTTTGTGCGACGACTGACGACAACGCCGCCAGCCAGGATGCTCGGGCCCGCGAGCCAGGCGACTCCCATTCTGCGCGGCCTCTAAAGGTGTCAGGACCGGGTGTTCCGGCCGGCAACGGCGAATCCGGTGAGTCCGAGTCCACCGATCAGCGCCACCAGTCCGGCAGCGACCATCAGCGTCGAGGCCGCTCCGGTGTCGGGCAGCTCTTCGTCCTCGTCCTCATCGTCTTCGTCGTCCTCGGGCGGAGTGGTCGGCTCGGGCGTCTCGGTCGGCTCGGGCGTCTCGGTCGGCTCGGGTGTGTCCGTCGGCTCGGGTGTGTCCGTCGGCTCCGGCGTCTCGGTCGGCTCCGGCGTGTCCGTCGGCTCCGGCGTCTCGGTCGGCTCCGGCGTGTCCGTCGGCTCCTCGGTGGGTTCAGGCTCCTGCGTGACCCACGAGACCTCGCCGGAAACGCTCAACTTGGTGTTCTCCGAAGACGCCAGGATCAGCGACTGGGTCGGGTGCTTCTCATAGTCAGCGCCCACGAACAGCCGGCCTAGGTTCAGCGTGGCCGACGCGCTCAAGTCGACGGTTCCCGCGCCGTCCGGCGCACCCTCCGGAACGTCGACATAGATCTCCGCGCCGTCGCTGACCTCGCCGCCCAAGGGCTCGGCGTCACCGTTGACAAGCGTGACGTCCTCCGGCAGCGTCGACGACAGCTCAGCGATCTCAGCTGACGTGGCGACCTCGAACGGGCCGAGCACGGTGCCCGGCTCCCCCGAGACCTCATCCGGTGTCAGGGCAAGTTCTGGTGCGGGCTGTTCATCCAGCCCTTCGTTTTCGTCGCCGGTCAGGAATTCATAGAGGGCCCGCACGTCGCCGCTGGACTGAGGGTGCCCTGGGGTGACGAGGCCCCGAGCCAGGTTGGCACCGTCGCTGTAATGCCAGATGGCTGCCTGGGTGGCCGCGATGGCTTCCCGCCGGCTGAGCCCGTTCTGGAACGAATGGTCGACGCTTTCTTCGATCTCCTCCAGATCAACCGCCGGATAGGAGTTGTGCAGGATCCAGTTGATGTGGTCGCGGTTCTCGTGGAACAGCGAGTCGGGGTCGGGGTACTGGTCCCACGGGACTTCGTCCATGTTCGGGTGGTCGCGATCGATCTCGACGTCGATCTCGACGCAGTACGTCTTCAGTGCGGCGCCGTCGGGCAGGCTGAGCCCGATCAACATGGTGCTCAGGCTGCCGCGACCGTCCAGGTTCACCCGGAGGCCTTGAATGTTGTCGTTATCGAGAGTTGCTCGTTTGTCCGGTTCGGCCGTGGTGAGGGCGGCGGCGGACACACCCATCCCGACCAAGGACAGCGCTAGGCCACCCGCTATGAGGGTGGCCCTGCGGACTGGCGTTGGCATCTTTCTCCCTTGTTTGGTCGCATCCGCCGCCCCGTGGGGCGGACAGACGCTAAGTCAAGATCACTCCCCCGCCGCGCGGGATACTACCGAAGAGCGACAGACCCGGCTCAAGCACCCCCGTGTGGGGTAAATCGGACGCCGGGCCAGAAGTCAGATTTTTGGGTCTCACCAGCACTTATAGTGCGATAGTCACGGAGGGTGCCTAGGCAGCAACTGATCGTTAGCATAGGGTCGATTCCCGTGGCCGACTTCACCGAAGCGACGACCGTCAAGTATGTAGAGCCAGGAAGCTATGACGTCGATATCGACGGCACCTGGTCCGTGGGCGACGTGCCCAACGGGGGCTATCTCCTGGCGCTGATCCTGCGGGCGGTTATCTCCGAATCGCCGCACCCACACCCGGTCAGCACCAGCGCCCATTTCGTCGCTCCGCCGTCGCGCGGCCGGGCCCGGATCCGCGTCGATCTACTGCGAGCCGGTCGCACCACCGCCACCTTGCGGGCGACGGTCATCCAGGAGGGGATCTCCCGCGTCGAGGCCTTAATCACCACCGCCACTCTCGACCGCAACGCCGACGTCGAATGGGCCGGCCCGGCTCCGGAGCCGGTCGCTCCCGTCGACGAGTGCATCCCGGCCGTGGTCGACCTGCCCGACGGGACCCACGTCGGGCTCCTGGAGCATGTGGACCTGCGCCTCGATCCCCAAACACTCGGCTGGTTCTCCGGCCGGCCCGCAGGGCAACTGTCGATGCGCGGTCATGTCCGCCTGGCCGACGGCACTCAGCCTGACCCGTTGGTGCTGGCCCTAGCCGTCGACTCGCTGCCGCCCACGGTATTCGGCCTGGGACGGCTGGGCTGGGCCCCCACCGTCGAGCTCTCAGTCACCACTCGCAGCCTGCCTGCGCCAGGCTGGTTGACGGTACATCTGCGGGGCCGGTTGGTCAGGGACGGATGGTTCGACGAGGAAGCCGAGGTGTATGACGCCGACGGCTCGCTGGTGGCGCAGTCGCGCCAGCTCGCGCGAGTCCGTGTCACCTGATCATCCCTGCTCTTCCCTGACGACCCAAAGGGCCGAGGCAGCGACGTCGGTGAGCTCCAGCTCTTCGGCTCCGGGCCCGGTACCCACCAGCAGTGTCGAAGACCCCGCGTACGCTCGCCGCCTGAGCACCTGGATCCGCTGGTCCAGCCTGATGTCGTTGGCCGTGAAGTAGCGCAGCAATTCCGGCTCGTCGTCGGAGATCCGGGCTACGCGTCCCGCATCACCTGGCGCGAGGACCGACAACCGCACCGCGTCGGGCCGCTCGACCGTGCCGTCCGGCGCCGGAATCGGGTCACCGTGCGGATCCCGGACCGGGTGGCCGAGCCGCTCGTCGATCCGTTCCAGCAGGCGGTCGGAGATCACATGCTCGAGTTGCTCGGCTTCGTCATGCACCTCGTCCCACCGATAGCCGAGTTCTGCCACCAGATAGGTCTCCACCAGCCGGTGCCGGCGCAGGGTCCGCAAGGCAAGCGCTTTACCGGCATCGGTCAGATCCACCGGACCATAACGCTGATGTGTCACCAGCCCTTGGTCGTGCAGCCGGCGCACCATCTCAGAGATCGCCGGGGCGCCCACGCCGAGGCGCGTTTTCAGGTACGACGCGGTCACGGGAACGTTGTCCCACTCCTGGGCGGCATAGATGACCTTCACGCAGTCTTCTGCCGCCACGGACACCCTGCCTGGGCGGTGCTCTTCGGCCACAGGGACAGACTAGTGTGTCGTCATCCCGTCCTCAGGGAGAAGCGGTCGGCGGCGCGAATAGCAAGCAACATGGGCACCATCAGAGTGGGATCATCCACCGGGTGTCCTAGCAGTTCTTCGGCCCGCCGAAGCCTTTGATGCAACGATTGGCGCCTGACGTGCAGATGGTCAGCGGCACGCGTCGGGCTGCACCCGTGCCGCAAATAGATGTCGACCGTACGCACCAGGTCACTGCCATGCGCGGCGTCCCAGCGTTGCAACGGCCCCAGCAGGTCGTCCACGAGCTGACGCCGACTGGTTTCGTCGACAAGCCCCAGCAACCGATCAGGCAAGCTCTCGCGCCACACCCGGATGCCCGGTGCACCTTGGTCGAGGGCCGCGTGGGCTTCTCGCAGGGACCGGCCGGTCTCGTCAGCGGACACCGGCGGACCGATCACACACGTCAGGTCATGGCCGGGCGCGACGCCATGCCGACGCAGGCGCTCGGCCAGCGCCCCAGCCGGATCAGCCACCTCGCCATCGGCCACGACGATCCCGAACACCTGGTCACGTACCCGCCCGGCGAGTGCTCCGCCCGAGTGAGCACCAACGGTACGGATCAACGCGGTGGTGGCCTTCGGGTCGGTCGTCGACGCCGCCAGGCCCAGCAGCGCTGCGCCCGCAGGAGGGTGCAACCCGGCCAACCCCGCCCTGACGATGAACTCGTGCTCGCTGGCGACATTTCCCTTCAGTAGATCCTCGAACAGCGCAGGAGCCACCGATCCCGGCTCGCCAGGCGCGTCACGAAGGTGAACCACAGCGACGCCTGCAGCGGCCGCGATCCGGCGGGCGGCCAGGGACAATGCTCCCGGCGCCCATCCGGAATTGTGGCCGAGAAAGACATCACCCCAAGGGCTGCCGTCGACCAGCACCGGGGCACGCACGACGGCCTCGGCGGCCAGCCTGCTCAACACCTGCTTCGATGCGACACCTCCGGCGGCGACCATCTGGCCCGACGCGGTGGAGATCATGACTGGACAGCCGATATGCCGGGCGGCGATACGCGCCACGCCGTCCAGACCGCCGGTTGCCAGCGCCGCGAACAGGGCGTCGCTCAACTGGTCGACGACCCGCAGTTCGGTGCCCTCGCGGTCCAGGATCACGGTGTTGACGGCCCGGCAGATCCGCTCGAACGGGACGACGTCATCGAGCCTGATCAACGGGATCTCACGCCGGTCGGCTTCGTCGACCAACTCCACAGGCAAATCGGACAACGAACGGCCGATCTCGATGGCCACCGCCGTGACCCCCCGCTCGGCCAAGTCGCGGATCCAGAACCGCCTGGCCCCGGCATCGGCCCCGGACAAGCCCAGTCCCGTGGTCAGCAGCAGCTCACCTCCGGACAGCAGGGGGCCGATCTCGAAGATCTCGCTCGAGTGCGCCCACATCACCTGCCGGTTCAATCCCTCGGCGCTCGTGGTCAGCAACGGCGCGGCAGCTTTGACCGCCGGCAGATCGAGGATTTCACGTACCGTCATGGACATGTCATGACGGTGCCGTGAACTGGGCTCCAGGTCAATGACTTTTCGCAAAATATCGATCTCCCGAAAACTGACGCTTCGTGCGTTCCCTCACACGCTGCGCCACCACCAAGCTGTGTAGCAGTCTGTTCCCGGTCATGCTCCGGATCCTTGCCCGCCCCTCACACCGGCTGCCCAGCCCGCCAGGATCTGAAAAGCGGCCGGGAACGGGCGCGTTCCGGGCCCATTAGCCGGCACGTCGAAGGGCCCACGCGTCGCCTGATCACTGGAGGTAGCTGGTGACACCGAACTCACAACCCGACCTCGGGCGAATGCGGCAGTGGCTGCACGCCGCCGTCCAGGAGGCACGCAGCGGACTGAGCGAAGGTGGCATCCCCATCGGCGCGGCCTTGATCGACGCCGACGGGGCTATCCTCGGCAGCGGTCACAATCGACGGGTTCAAGATGGCGACCCGTCGCTACATGCGGAGACCGCCGCGTTCCGGGCAGCCGGACGCCGGCGCTCGTACCGCGACACAACGATGGTGACGACCTTGTCTCCGTGCTGGTATTGCAGCGGTCTGGTGCGACAGTTCGGGATCTCCCGAGTGGTCATCGGCGAAGCCCGAACGTTCAGCGGCGGGCACGAGTGGCTAGCCGAGCACGGTTTTGACATCGTCCTGCTCGACGACGAGGAATGCGTCGAGATGATGGAGCAATTCATCGCGGCCAATCCGGCCCTGTGGATGGAGGACATCGGCGATGACGATGAGCTCTGAAGACAGCTACGTCGACCCCGACTACCCGATCGACCCAGTCCCGCAGCATGCCCGCAAGTCCCTGTTCTCGTTGTCCATTGTCCTGCTCGGCTTCACGTTCTTCACGCCCACCATGCTCGCCGGGGCACAGGTGGGCGCCGCATTTGAATTCTGGCCGCTCATGGGTGTGCTGCTGCTCGGGTGTGTCGTCTTGGGCGGCTACGTCGCCGTCATCGGCGGTATCGGAGCTCGCACCGGCCTAACCACCGTGATGATGTGCCGGTACGCCTTCGGCAGCAAGGGATCCAAACTCAGCTCACTTCTGCTCGGTGGCACCCAGGTGGGCTGGTACGGCGTCACCGTAGCCACGCTGGCCCAGCTCGTAGCCCATGCTGCCGGCTGGGAGGGCGACGGCGTGCAGCGCCTGCTCATGGTGCTTGGTGGCTTCGTCATGGGCGCGACCGCCTACTACGGCTACCGCGGTATGTACGGCCTCTCCATCGTGTCAGTGCCGCTGCTGCTCGTCCTCGCCGTTTGGGTCACCTCGCGTTCGTTCGACGAAGTGGGCGGCATGTCCGGCATGCTCGACCAGCGACCTACGGCCACCATGAGCGTCGCGGTCGCAGTGACCATCATCGTGGGCACCTTCGCATCAGGCGGCACCCAGGCACCGAACTGGACCCGGTTCGCCCGCACTCCGAAGCAGGGCTTCGGATCTGCTCTGGTCGCGTTCTTCATCGGCCAGTTCCTCATGCTGTTCTTCGGCGCGATCGGGGCGATCGCCTTCGGCCAGCCGGACTTCGTTCTCGTCCTCTTCGACCTCGGCCTCGTCGCATGGGGATTGGTGTTCCTGGTCGGCAACCTGTGGACCACCAATGACAACACCGCCTACAACTTCGGGGTGGCCGGAGCGGAGATCGCCAACTCGCGGTCCAAGAAGCCGTACATCATCGGCGGCGTCATCATCGGGACGCTGCTCGCCGTCACCGGTATCTACGACAACCTCATCACATATCTGAGCTGGCTCGGCATCCTCATACCGCCGATCGGCGGAGTGATCGTCGGCGACTGGTGGGCCCGGTGGCGCCGCGGCCTCCCGGACCCTTCGAGCTACTCATTCCCAGCCGTGCGATGGGAGAACGTGGCGGCCTATGCGCTCGGAGCACTGGTAGCGAAAGCATCCGACGAGTGGGGCTGGGGCATCCCTCCGATCAACGGCATCCTGGTCGCCGTCGTCCTCGCGGTGCTCTTCGCCAAGCTGCGCGCCACGGAGTCCAGCACTCCGGCGCCGTCCCGCTGACGGCGCCACCCCTTCGGTGATCGGGTTCAGCCGGATTCTGCTAGCGGGTCGAGCCCGAGCGCGTCTGCCATGGCGTAGAACACCTCGGTGTTGTCCAGGAAGGCGTTGAACCGGGCCGCGCCAGGACCGGACGCGAAGATCGAGACGTCCTCGACCGTGTGCACACAGGTCGTGGACGTCACGGGCAGATTGCCAGTCTGTAGCTCGGCATCAGGATCACGCTCCGGGTTGTCCACGGCTTCGCCGGTGTCCGGATCGATCAAGGCTGGGGCCTGGAACACGGTGTTGTGCTGGAAGTCGTCGGTGTGGTCGGGGTGGTTGGACCAGCCGAAGAACAGGCCGACGTCGGGGTTCGGATCGTCCGGGAACCCGTCGCCGTCATCGTCGGAGTAGGTGGGGAATCCGGCGTCGCCGTACACACCGTTGGCATTGCGGCCCTCGGCGTTACGACGGTCGTGGGTGCCGACGATGCTCATCGAGTGGTTGTGATCGGCGGTGACCACGATCAAGGTGTCGTCGCGCCCTTCGGCCCACGCCTTCGCCACGCCGATCGCCTGGTCGAACTCGATGGTGTCGTACGTCGCGCGGGGCCCATCCAGCGGGTGCTCCATCTTGTCGATCGAGGCAGCCTCCACCATCAGGAAGAAGCCGTTCTCGTTCCGCTCGACCACCTTGAGCGCTGCCTCGGTCATCTCCATCAGCGTCGGCTGATCGTCCCACTCGCCGAGGACCTCCGGCTGCTTGATCAGCTGGCGGTCCACATAGACGTTCATGTTCCGCGGATGGAACAGCCCCAGCAGCTTGTCCGGAACACCACCCTGCACCGCGGACTTGAGCTCGGCGCGGCTCCCGACGTGTGTATATCCAGCCTGCTCGAACTCCTTGACGACGTCGCGGTCGTCGTCGCGGCTGGATCCTGGCTCGGATTGCGGCCAGAAGAACGACGCACCCCCTCCCATCCAGACGTCCAGCTCCTGCTCGAGGAACTGGTCCATGATCACCTGATACTCGGCGCGCCGGCGCGTGTGGGCGAACACGGCGGCCGGCGTTGCGTCCTGGACGTCGGAGGTAGCCACCACGCCGATCGACATCCCGCGGGTGCGCGTCAGCAGCTCCGCGATGTTCTCCACGCGTGGGTGCTTGTTCGGATCCGGCTCGTTGCCTTCGTACACGCCCATCGCGTTGACCGACGACTTATGGCCGGTCATGTATGCCGACATGGAGTTGGCGGAGTCGGTCGCGATCGAGTCCACGCCGGAGGTACCGACCAGGCCGCGATACTCCATCCGGTCCATCTCGAGCAGACCGTGGTACTTCCCTTCGCTGATGCCCTTCGAGAGGATGCGGGCGGCGGTGATGGCCGGTGAGCCCATGCCGTCGCCCAGGAAGAAGATGATGTTCTTGGCCTGTTTCTCACCGGCCTTGGCGACAACGACCTCGTGCCCGGCCTCGGCGCGAGCCGTACGTCCACGTGAACGCACGTTCACCCACACCTTGTACTGACCGGGCTCCTCGTAGGAGACACCTTCGTACGTGACTTCGAGGCTGTCCTCCTCGATGCTGGTGCGCACCGGCTCGCCGATCAGGACCGGCGCCGGTCCGTTCGGCCCTTGAACCGAGATGTCGATCCGGGCGGTCTGCGGGTCGACACCGCTCGCCTCTACCCGCAGGTCGAATCGAGCGCCGGCCAAGAACTTCGCGCGGTCGATCGGCAGAATCCGAATCTGTGGTGACGACGGGCGACGCGCCTTGGACGCTGCCGTCCGCGCCGTGTGCGCGTGTGGATCGGCGTCGAGCAGACCTTCCGCCGATGTCCGCTTGACCGCTCGGGTGGGCTGTTCCCTGGTGGCCAGGGCCGAGCCGCCGCCCAGACCCACGATCGCCGCAACCGCTGCGCCCCCGCCACCAGTACGCAGCAATGCTCGCCGGGAAATGCCCGGTTTGTCCAGACCGTCTTGCTGCCGAGGACTCTCACTCACGATATGCCCGCCTCTCGTCGACCGTCCTCAATGACGGTTTTGAGCATGGGCAGTCACATTTCCGTCCCGGTAACGATCACGGCGCCAGCAGCCGCACGGAGCGTGAACAGTGCGTGCCAGGGCTCATCGGCCAGGCAGTGTTGCGCGCACAGCGCGCAGTGGTCACTCGACCGGCCCCGAGACTCTCCGGATGGCGCCTGCACGACGCCGGTAAGCTGCAACGACGCCGCGTTGCGGGGCGAACAGGTAAATGATGAAGAACAGCGTGCCCTGAGACAACACAACAGCGCCACCGGGTGAGACGTCGGCGTAATACGCCACGTAAAGACCGGTGAACGCACACGTCACAGCCAGCGCCGGAGCGATGACGAGCATCCGTTCCATCCGGTTGGTGAGAAGGTACGCGGTGGCGCCCGGGGTGATCACCATCGCCACAACCAAGATCACCCCGACGGCCTGCAACGCGACGACGACGGTCAACGCCAGCAATCCCAGCAGCATGATCTGCATCCGCCGGGGACTGATCCCGATCGTGTGCGCATGATCCGGATCGAAGGCGTACAACGTCAGGTCCCGGTTCCGGAGCAGCAACACAGCGACCGTCACGACCCCCAGGACAACCACCTGGATGATGTCCGCGTCGGATACCCAGAGCACGTTCCCGAACAGAATGTGACCGAAGTCCACGTGGCTGGGCGTCACCGAGATCAGGACCAGCCCGAGCGCGAACAGCGTGGTGAACACCACCCCTATCGCCGCATCCTCCTTCACCCGTGACGTCGCCCGGACGGTACCGATGAGCCAGACCGCGAAGCAGCCGAACACAAAGGCCCCTACCGCGAATGGCGCCCCCACGACGTAGGCCAGGACGACGCCCGGCACCACCGCGTGCGAGACCGCGTCGCCCATCAGTGACCATCCGATGAGCACCAGCCAGCACGACAGGATCGCACATGCCACGCTCGCGACGACGGTGACCAACAAGGCGCGCTGCATCGCCTCCATCTGCCACGGATCCAGCAAGAACTCGATCACGGTCCCCGGCCCCCACCAACCCGGTCAGCGCCGGCAGCGAAGGCCCGGGCCAGGTTCTCCGGGCGCAACACCTCGTCTGGCGTGTCGTGCATCAACACTCGCCGGTAGAGCAGCGCCGCTTCGTCCGCGAGTTCAGGCAGGGCTTGCAGATCATGGGTGGCGATCAGCACCGCGCTGCCATTCTGCGCGCGGTGGCGCAGCAGACTGGAGATCGTCGCTTCCGACTGTTGATCTACTCCTGAGAACGGCTCGTCGAGCAGGAGCAACCGCGCGTCCTGAGCGATGGCCCGTGCTACGAACACGCGCTTGCGCTGCCCGCCCGACAGCTCGCCGATCTGCCGGCCCGCGAGGCTGGTTAGCTCGACCTGTTCCAGGGCGTCGTCGACGGCTGAACGGTCCTCCCGGCCGGCCCGCCGGAGCATAGTCATGCGGCCATACCGGCCCATCAGGACCACGTCGCGAACCCGCAGCGGAAAGCTCCAGTCGACGTTCTCCGACTGTGGGACGTAGGCGATCTGGCCCACTTGCCGGCTCCTCGACGGGTCGGCACCGAAGAGGCGGACGCTGCCCGATTCCGGCCGCACCAAGCCCATGATCACCTTGAATAGCGTCGACTTGCCGGATCCGTTCATCCCGATCAACCCGCAAATCCGCCCCGGCCCCACCACCAGCGACGCCTGTTCCAAGGCCAGCACGCGCCCGTAACGGACCGTGACGTCCTCGATCTCAACCGGCGATCCCATAGCTACCGCCCCTGGCCCGCTTCATCGGTCAGCCCGGCGATGATCGTATCGATGTCGTGCCTGATCAGATCCAGATATGTGGGGACCGGGCCGTCCGGCTCGGACAGCGAGTCGACGTACAGGACGCCGCCGTATTGCGCGCCGGACTGCCGGGCCACCTGCTCGGCAAGGTCATCGCTGATCGTCGACTCGCAGAACACGGCGGGGATCTCGTTGTCCCGCACGAGATCGATGGTGTCGGCCAAGTGCCGGGGTGTCGGGTCGGCGTCGCTGTTGACCGGCCACAGATACGCCTCAGCAAGCCCGGCGTCACGCGCGAGATACGAGAACGCGCCTTCGCACGTGACCAACGCGCGTTGGTGTTCCGGCAGGCCGGCAACTGCCGCCACGAGTTCGTCATGAGCGTCGCGTAGCTCTTCGGCGTATGCGGTGGCGTTCGCGTCGAAGAGCTCGGCGTTGTCCGGGTCGAGTTCGCTCAGCGCCTCGGCGATGTTCTCCACGTAGACGATCGTCTCGAGTGGCGACATCCAGGCGTGCGGGTTCGCGTCCCCGGCATAGTTCCCGGACTGGATGGCCATCACCTCGACGCCCTCGCTGACGACGACGCGTGGCGCGTCGACCCTGGCCATGAAGTCGTCGAACCACAACTCGAGGCCTAGGCCATTCTCGAGGATCAGGTCCGCGTCGGAGACTCGGCGGATGTCGCCCGGAGTGGGTTCGTAGCCGTGAATCTCCGCACCTGGTTTGGTGATCGATTCGACGACGACGGCGTCACCGCCGACGTTGCGCGTGATGTCGGCCAGCACGGTGAACGTCGTCATGACCGTGGGCCGGCCGTCGTCGTCACCGCTCGCGGCCGCTCCGCCCCCACATCCCGCAAGGACCAGACCTGAGACCGCGAGTACGCTCACCCGAAAATAGTAGTTCGGTCGGCCGAACTTAGCTTCCACCACGTCTCCCGTTGCCAATTCGCCGGACGCCCGAGCTGGCTCCAATGTACCGCGCACCACCGGCCATGCTCGCGCCCGGCACGAGGCGAGCAAGAGCCGGGCACCGGCACTCAGGTGGTCGGGTGCTGCTCTGGATGATGCCCCTCCATGGTGCGGTGGGCATCGAAAGGCGAGGACCAGCCCCCGAGAAACATCCGAGCGCCAGCGAGGAACTCCTTCGGGCGGAATCCGAGCCTTTCGCGGGCGAGGAGGGGCATCATCCAGAGCGGCACCCGACTGCCCGATTGCCGGACGTTTTTACCGGACCTTCTTGCGCCCCGATCTTCAGTGTGCCCGCGCGTCGACCTCGTAGCTGGTGTTGATCGACTCGAAGAAATTGACCAGCTGCAGGGTGTCATTCGCCGCCGCCATCCATTTCGCCGGGTTGGCGACCCTGTAGTGAGGCTCGAAGCCCAGCTCCTCCAGACGGCGATCCGCGAGGTACTTCACATACTGGTTGATGTATTCCGCGTTCATGCCGAGTATGCCGCGTGGCAGCAGGTCACGGTTGTACCGTTCTTCCATCGCGACCCCGTCGATGATCATCTGCTTGATCTCGGCGGCGAAGTCCGCCGTCTGCAGGTCGGGGTTCTCATCGAGAACGGTCAAGATGAGGTTGATCCCGAACTTCAGGTGCAGGCTCTCGTCCCGGACGATCCAGTCGACCAGCGAGGCGAAGTTGCGCAAGAGGTTGCGTTGCCGGAAACTCAGCGCGACCATGAAGCCGCTGTAGAACCAGATGCCTTCCAGCACGATGTTGTAAGCGACCAGGTTGCGGACGAAGTCACGCTTGCCCTCGGTCGTGGTGATGTCCAGTTGCTGCTCGGTCATCCGGCGGATGTACCGGACCTCGAACTCTTCCTTTGCCGCCATCGAGGCGACGTTCACGTGTGCCTCGTACGCTTGCTGGCGATCGATCGGGAAGGTCTCGAGCACGTACTCGAAGGCCATGACGTGATTGGCCTCTTCCCACATCTGCTTGGCCAGGTAGAGATGCGCTTCAGCCGCGTTGATGTACGGATAGACGCCGAAGGCGAGGGCCTTGTTGACCAGGAGCTCGTTGGGATTGAAGTAGCTCATCAGGAAGGTCAGGGCATGACGTTCCTCGTCGGACATCTTCTTGAAGTCCGCCAAGTCTTCGCCGAGCTGCACCTCGTGGGGAAACCACGTGTTGGCCACGGCCTGGTTGTACAGCTCATATGCCCACGGGTAGGCGACCGGTTTGAGCAGCAGCCCTTCCTGAATACCGGTACCGAGAATCGTCTGCGTCATAGTTGTGCTCCTCGTCGTAGTAGTCCGGGGTCCTGGCTACTGGCAGGAGTCGCATTCGACACGTTCCTGGGGATCGACCGGGCATGCGACGTCACCGACCACATCCGCTACCTCTTGTTCGACGACTTCCTGTCTTTCGTGCGCAGGCGCCTCCGCGCCGGAACTGGCGTCCTCGGCGGGTCGGCTCACCGCGGAGGCGAAGCCGAACCCGCGACGTCGGCTCGAGCCCGGACCGGCATGTGCACCGGAAGCCACGGCTGACGGCCGCCCCGATCCGGCTACCGGCCCGTGTCCGGTGGCCGTCGCCACCGCGGGCCGCGGACCATGACCACCCGCACCCGGCGAGGTCTCTGCTTTGTTGACTCGCACCGTGCTGAGTTCGGCCGAATGCCGTGGCTTCATGTGCAGGTAATACGTGGTTTTCAGGCCCTTGGCCCACGCCTCGGAGTAGATGTCCACCATGTCGCCGAGGTCACGGGTCTCCAGGTACATATTCCGGCTGATCGCTTGGTCGATCCACTTCTGAGCCCGAGCCGCCACTTCGATAAATGCGTACGGCGACAGCTGGAACGAGGTCTTGTACACAGCCTTGAGATCGTCGGTGACGTCTTTCAAGGCGGACACGTCACCCTGCGCGCGCAGCAGATCTTCCCGAACCGATTCCCAGAGGCCACGCGCTTTGAGGTCGCTCACCAAGTTACGGTTCACCTCGAGGAACTTGCCGGAACTCGTCGCCCGGCTGAAGATCTGCGAAAACTGCGGGTCGAGGCCGGGGGTCGTGCCCGCGACCAATCCGATGGATGCGGTCGGCGCGATTGCCAGCAGGGTCGCATTACGCATGCCGCCACGCACCTTCGTCCGCAACGAGTCCCAGTCCAGCCGCGCCGTGCGGTCCACCGTCAGCGGCCGGCCACGTCGCTTCTCGGTGATCCCCACTGTGTCGAACGGCACCATGCCCTGGCTCCAGCGAGAGCCCTGGAAGTTCGCATAGGCGCCGCGTTCACGAGCCAGGTCGGCACTCGCATCGATGGCGTGCCAGCTCACGAACTCCATCAACCGGTCGATCAGCTCATAGGCCGGTTCGCTCTCATACGACCATCCCAGCCGCTCGACCACATCGGTGAACCCCATGACTCCCAGCCCGACAGCCCGGTTGAGTTCGTTCGACCGTTCAGCCTCCGGCACCGACGAGATCGTGATGTCGATCAGGTTGTCCAGCTGCCGGACCGCGAGCCGGACGCTCTGCCGCAGCCGGTCCCATTCGATGGCGTCGTCGATCGAACCGCCTGGGTCGGGCCGGACGTGCCGGGCCAGGTTGATCGATGCCAGGTTGCACACCGCGACGTTGTCCCGATCCTGCGGCAAGCAGATCTCGGTGCAGAGGTTCGAGAGATGAATGGTCCCGGTGTTGTTGTTCAGAGCCCGGTTATTGATCGTGTCTTTCCAGGTCAGCCACGGATGCGACGTCGTCTGCAAGCTGATCAGGATCGCCTTGAACTGCTCCCGTGCCTTGATCTTCTGATACGTGCGGAGCTCACCGTCCTCAGCAGCGGCAACGTACTGCGCATAACGCCGGGAGAAGTCCGCTCCGTAAAGCTCGGTCAGATCGGGGACCTCGAGCGGATCGAACAGATACCAGTCATCGTCGTCGGCGACTCGCTTCATGAACTCGTCGGAGATCCACACCGCGGTGTTCGCCGTACGGGTGCGCCGATACGGATCTCCGGCGTTCTGCCGGAGGTCGAGGAATTGTGGAAAGTCCAGGTGCCAGTTCTCCATGTAGAAACACAGCGCACCGAACTTCTTGCCGCCGCGAGACACCGCCCGCAAGGTGGAGTCGATCGTGTGCATGAACGGGATCGGTCCCGTCGACGTGGTGTTGTTGCTGCGGATCGGCGACCCTTCAGCTCGAAGTTTGGTGACCGAGAGCCCGATACCGCCGGTGCCTTTCGTCAGCCACATCACGTCACGAACGCTCTTCGCGATGTGATCGATGTCGTCGTGCATCTCCATGACGAAGCAGTTCGACAGCTGCGCGTAGGACGTGCCGGCGTTGACCAGAGTCGATCCGGCAGCGAGATACTCCAGGCGGGACATCTTGTCGTAGAACTCCAGAGCCGACGTCGTCGGGTCGGGCTCGTTGAGTGCCAAGCCCATGGCCACCCGCATCCAGAAGAACTGCGGCACCTCGAGCAGTTCGCCGGCCGGTCCACGTACCAGGTACCTGTTACATATGGTCACGGCACCGATATAGCGGAGGAGGTCGTCGCGGCCAGGATCCAGCGCACTCGCGAGCCGCGACATCTCGAATCGGCTGGCCAGACGGGCGTCGAGCATCCCGGCGGCCACCCCGCTCTGGACGTAACCGGCGAAATGCCGGCGGTGCAGAGCAACCAGCTCATCACCACTCTCGTAGTCGCCCAGAACGCGCTTGTACACGGTCTTGAGCAGCAACCGGCTGGCCACCGTGTCGAAGGCCGGGTCATCCTTGACGTTCTGCAGAGCTACCTGAATGACCGCCTCGTCCAGCTGTTCGCTGGTCACGCCGTCGAAGAGGGTGATCTCCAGCTCCGACTGAAGCTGGGTGACTCGAACTACTCGGTCGTCCAGACCCGTGCTGGCCGCTTCAATGGCCCGGGCGATCTTGTAGCCGTCGTACGGCTCCACCGATCCGTCCCGCTTGACGACGGTGATGTTCATGCGCTCTCCTTGCGAGTTCGTCGTTTCCAGGGTCGTAGAACTCGAGGCAGGGCAAGGGATCGCGACGGCAGATACCGCCGGTGGCAGATTCAGCCGCCGGTAGCTTGGCAGTCTCGTCCCCTGGCCTTCCCTCGAGACCACGGACTGTCGCACCACTGAATGCGACGCGCTGGCAGGTTTTCGGACTCACGGGCGATGACGCCCCTCATACCGAGGACGCCGGCCTACTGACCGTCGCTTCCCAGGCTGGCGGCGTCGCCGATCTCGTGAAGATCGAACGCCTGCCGACCCAGTGCTTCTGACGGGGTTCGTTCCCGTACACCGCTGCGGGGCAGTCCCGGCCTCTCACCGGGTTCCCTGTTGCCGCTCCAACTCTGGATGACCTGAAGCACCAGCTGATCTGACCACACTATCTTGTAGTTACGACGATGCAAGTCACCTATATGTTGTGGCGTGTCGCACGTTGGCGGGAAGTGAGTGCTAGTCGTCCGTTATTCGCTATCGGTTGGATACCCGGCGCCACGAGAATGTCTGCGTACATCACTCACATACGGAGACATTCATGACGCGTACGGCGCCGAGATCGGCCATGATCTGGGCCGCCCTGGGCACGGTCTACATCGTGTGGGGCTCCACCTATCTCGCGATCCGAGTCGTCGTGGATTCCGGCATCCCGCCGTTCCTAGGCATGGGTATCAGATTTCTCATCGCCGGACTGCTACTCCTCGGAATCCTGCTCCTCTTCAGCCGCCGTCCGCGGGTCGAGGGCTCCCGCCCTATCTGGCGCATCTCGGCGCGGGAGTTTCGCGCCACGGCCGTGATGGGTGTACTGCTGCTCGTCCTCGGCAACGGTGTGGTCGCGATCGCCGAGCAGACCGTCCCCAGCGGACTCACCGCGTTGATCATCGGCGCGATCCCCCTGTGGTTCGTACTCCTCAGAGTCCTGGCAGGCGAGCGCCCCGGTTCTCTGACCTGGCTGGGAGTGTTGGTCGGGCTCGGTGGGCTGACCGTCATCAGCCTGTCTCGTGGTGGCATCGACGGCGTCGAGACCTGGGGTGTGCTGCTTCTGTTCTGCGCGACCGTGTCGTGGGCGTTCGGCTCGTTCATCTCGCCACGTCTGGGCCTGCCCCGCAACGGATTCGCCGCCGCCACCTACGAGATGCTCGCGGCGGGCGTCATCTTGGTCACCATCTCGGTTATCACCGGTGAGGCGAGCGGCCTCGACGTCGGCGCTGTACCCGCACGGGGCTGGATCGCCCTGGCATACCTGGTGGTTCTCGGATCGCTGCTCGGGTTCACCGCGTACGTATACGCACTGGCACACGCCCCGTTGTCTCTCGTGGGCACCTACGCGTACGTCAATCCGGTTGTGGCCGTACTACTCGGCTGGGCGATCCTCGCCGAGCCGGTCACCAGCATCGTCGTCGTCGGCGGCGCGTTTCTCGTGGGCGGCGTCGCACTGGTCATGACGTCCGAGAGGACGGCCCGGCCGACACCTGAGGACGACGAGGAGCCCCCGCCGGGACAGGCCGACCTGGCCAGCGAACGCACCGGCTGAGGCCTATCTGCCAGCGAAAGGCTGATCATCCATGCCACGTTCAACCGCACGCTACGTGGCGGTATTGCCGTCCCGCCACGTAGCGTGCTGAGTTGTTCAGTTCAGCGCGAGTTCATGCTCCTGCGCCGGGGCATCGAGCACCACGCCGGCACCGACCGAGTGCATGATCCGCATGGACTGAAGCGCGCGATCATATGCCTCGAGCGCCTCGTCCGTCCGGCCGAGATCCCGGTAGAGATCACCGAGCTCGCGCCAGGCCGCGGCGGCCCGCCGGGACGCACCCATGGCCTCCAGCATGGAGGCCGCCAGAGCACCTTCGCGCGCACTCTGGTCGACGTCACCTTCAGCACGGAGTACCCGAGCGAGAACCAAACGTGCCCGAGCCGCCTCCATCCGCGGCTGGTCATCCAGATCACGCAGGGCCGACTGCGCGGCTTCATGAGCTTCGTCCAGCCGTCCGAGAGTCAGCAGCGCATCCGCGCGAGTGCTGTCCAGGTGCCGGATGTCGTCCACGCCACCCTGCGTGGTGATCTCGCGGCGAACGCTGTCGAGGAGATCAAGGGCCTCAGTGGCCCGGGGTTCGTCTCCCTGCAGGAGTAGCCAGGCGTAAGCCATCCGCAGCCGCGCCAGGTTGCGGCGGTCGTCACCCTCGCCGAACAACGCTAGTGCGCGATCAACCAGATTGAGCGCCTGCGCGAGGTCACCACGGGATTCAGCGATCACGGAGGCGTTCCAGTAGGCAGCTCCCCGGGTGTGAGGCGCGCCCATCTCATCAGCGGCCCGCACCAGCTCGGCCGCGAGCGTCCGCGAACGGACGATGTCACCGCGGCCGTGATAGGCGCTGAGCACCGTGCAACCGAGCCGGACGTATTCGTCGGTGTGCTCCAGCCCCATCTCGCTGGCCGAACGCATTGCTTCCTCGCCGATCTGGATAGCCATGTCGAGGTCGCCCGCGCTCTGGTAGCAGCGAGACATTGCCAACGCGACGTCGAGCCACGGCTGAACCTCGGGCGCCTGCCGGGCCTCGTCGGCCAGCCCACCCAGGAGGTCGATGGCACCCTCGATGTCGCCCTTGCGCTCCAGCGCCTGCGCCTGCCCGAGGCGAGCCTGACGGCTCTGCTCGTCGTTGAGGCCGGGGTCACCGATCAACGCCGTGAAGCCGTCGTATGCGTCGTCGGCCCGGCCGTCGTAAAGCGCCTTCTCGGCCCGGCCAAGAGCCAGGCGGGCACGAGTACGAACCGAGGCGTCGACACCGTCCCGCAGATACTCGACATCAATGCGCAGGCGTTCCGCAATATGCGCCAGCGCGGCAGCAGCGGGCTGACGGCGACCGCTCTCGACGAGCGAAACATAGCTGGGAGACAACATTCCCTCGGCGATATCCGCCTGGGAAAGGCCCAGTTCCACCCGCCGTGTGCGAATACGCTGACCGACGGGCGTTGGGACCGGCGCCTCGTCAAGTGTTGCTTGTGGCTGCTCTGTCATGACACTATTGCACTACAGGTAGTCATTTTTTGCTAGTCCTAGTGACCAGGAGGTCGATCTCGGTGGCCCGTCTCAGGCGCGTACTGGCTGTCACACTCGCGGCACTTACCCTGACGGCGGCTGCTGCAACAGTTGCCGCACCGGCATCTGCTGACACGATCGAGCCCAACTGGCCAACTATGTGCTGCTAGCAGTAGCATTGAAGACGCACGGACGACTAGCTGCGTCTCGCCCCCCGAACGCAGGTATGTCGTCCGTGCCTTTTTGCGCCCTGTGACCTCAGTACTTTCTCACTGACTGTCACCAGTTACTCACACTCAGTGACTATGTCGCATTGCCTATTGCCTGATCCATTCGGCGGCAACCCGGATGACAATGTTGTTGGCTTCAGGCTCGGCAACAGTCACTCGACATCCTTCGCCACTAAAAGGTCGAACGATTATTCCGGATTCCGCACACTTCTGCGCGAATTCGTCCGTTTCGTCACCTAGATCCAGCCAGACGAAGTTGGCCTCGGTGCGAGGAATGTTCCATCCTTGATCCCGCAACGCCACGGCCACCCGGTCTCGCTCCCGCACCAGAGCCTCCACCCGCTCCAACAGGTGCTCTTCCTGCGCCAGGGATGTCACAGCCGCCACCTGGGCCAGTGCCGACACGCCGAACGGCACAGCCGTCTTCCGGAGCGCGTCGGCGATTTCGTCATGGGCGATCGCGAAACCCACCCGCATCCCGGCCAGACCGTAGGCCTTCGAAAAGGTCCGCAGGACACACAGATTCCGATGCCGCCGATACACCTCGAGCCCGTCCGCGGCCTCCGGATCTCGCACGAACTCCCGATAGGCCTCATCCAGAACCACCAGTACGTCCCGTGGCACTCGCTCCAGGAACGCGTCCAGTTCGGATCTGGACACCGCCGGCCCCGTGGGGTTGTTGGGGCTGCAGACCAGCACCAGCCTGGTGCGCTCCGTGATCGCATCGGCCATCGCGTCGAGGTTGTGCCGGGCGTCCTGGTCGAGCGGTACCCGGACCGACGTGGCTCCTGACACTCCGACCACGATCGGATAGGCCTCGAACGAGCGCCAGGCGTAGACCACTTCGTCGCCCTCGGATGCGCACGCCTGCACTATCTGCTGCAGCACACCAACGCTGCCAGTACCGGTGGCAATGTGTTCAGCCGGCACCTCGAACCGATCCGCCAACGCCGCCACGAGCTCGGTGGCGAACATGTCCGGATAACGGTTCATCGATCTAGCGGCCGCGACGACGGCGTCCTCGACCCCCGGCAGCGGTGGATACGGGTTCTCGTTCGACGAGATCTTGAACGGCGCGGGGGCGCCACCTCCCGTCGCCGAACGCCCAGGGCGGTACGACGGCAAGCCGTCTAGCGCCGAGCGCAGCCGGACGCGCCTCGAATCGGGGCCGGCTTCGTTGCTAACGGAGTCATTCGATGGCGTCATGCTGACGCACGATATACGCTCAGCCCCCGTGTTCTCCTTCCTGATACGCATCGTCATCAACGGCCTGGCTCTGTGGGTGGCCACCGAGCTCGTCGGGGGCGTCAACGTCACCGGCGCAGACTCCACCACTGACCGAGTCCTGACATTGCTGGTGATCGGGCTGATCTTCGCCCTGATCAACACGTTCATCAAACCGCTCGTGCAGATTCTCACGCTGCCGCTGTTCATCGTGACGCTGGGCTTGTTCACGTTCATCGTCAACGCGCTGATGCTGTGGCTGACCGGGTGGGTAGCGGATCAACTGAACGTTCCGTTCGAAGTCACGGACTTCTTCTGGTCCGCTGTGCTGGGCGCTTTGGTTGTCTCGTTCGTCAGCTGGATCCTCAACCTTTTGTTGCCGAAATAGGAACCAAACGGCTGACGCCAGGCCTTCCGTTACCCCTGTACCGTCGCGTATGTTGGTGTCCGACAACGCACGACGATGGCTGCCGCGCCGGTGGCCGCGGGGGTCGTAGTGCCAGTTCTCATTCCCTTATGAGCATGGTGGACAACGACATGACAATTGGCCACGCCCCCGTAGCGTCGCTGCTGACAGAGCGCCCGCCTGAGGAGCATCTCATCGGGCAGCTTCCGCGACAGTCTCGCTCGCACCGCGATACCGCCGAAAACTCAGCTCTTCACCAGCAGTACGAGGTCGTGTATGACGACGCCGAGGGCCGCCCGCTACTGGCGTTCACTGACGGCCAATGGTGGGACATGACCTCCTACACTCCACGGCCTGTCACGGTGCGGTTCGCGCTACGCCGCGACCCGTCGTGGGCCGGTGCGGTTGTCCAAACCGTCTGTCTGTGGATGCGCAGCCATCCGAATGACGAGCGCTCCTTCGATCTGGCGACCGAGCTCGCGCTGGCCGTCGGTGAACTGGCGCGGCAACAGAGCTGATCGGATCACATCGTCGTGGCAACAACACGGCCGGACACGCATATCAGGGCATGCGTCGTCTGTGCCGGAAACATCTGCCGCTCTCCCATAGCGGAGGCGGTGTTCACCGAACATCTGGCTGCCGCCGGTATGGCCGAATACGTGCGGATCGAGTCGGCCGGCACCGGCGGCTGGCACGTCGGTGAGCCGGCCGATCCTCGTGCGCTTGCCACGCTGCGTGCCCACGGTTACGACGCCTCCCGGCACCACGCCAGACAATTCCAGGCCTCGTGGTTCGACGACTTCGACCTTGTCATTGCGCTCGACCGCGCCAATGCTGCTGACTTGCGCCGACTCGCTCCGGTGGAATCCGCCCGAGACAAGATCCGATTGCTCCGCAGCTACGACCCCGCGGCGCACGGTACCTCCGATCTTGATGTGCCAGACCCTTACTACGGAGACGATTCCGGCTTCGAGCACGTGCTTCGGCTTGTGGAAGCCGCGGGCGCCGGATTCACCGCCCAAATCAAGGCTGAGTTGGATCCAGCGAGCCGAACAGACTCTCCGAAGGCCCCGTGAACGTCGTCCGACAACTATCGCAGGAAGCAGGCCTCGATGTTGCCTGTCGATTCTCTCGACCCAACCAGGCTGAGTGACCTTCTCGGCGAGCAGGTCGTCAATGTCGAGGCAGTAGGCGGCGGCGATATCTGCCAGGCACACAAGGCCAGCATGGGCCATGGGCGAGCGGTGTTCGTCAAGACTCGTTCGCAAGCACCGGAGGGATTCTTCGAGTCCGAGGCCAACGGCCTGGCTAGGCTTGGTTCCGCGCCCGGCGGCGCGCCTGTCCCGCGGGTACTGGCCGCGAATACTGAATGCCTGGTGCTCGAGTGGATCGCGCCGGAACCGCCGTCAGCCCTGGCCGCCGAACGGTTCGGCCGCGCACTTGCCGCCACTCATCGCAGCGGCAACGCAGTCTTCGGCTCAGACACCGGCGATGGCTGGATCGGCACTCTGCACCTGCCGGGTGGACCGTGGCCTGACTGGCCAACGATGTGGGCCGCCGGTCGCCTCGAACCGTACCTTCGCGCGGCGCGCGACAACGGCTCGGTCAGCAAACGAGACGCCGCGGACGTCAGCCGAGTCATCGACAACATCTCGCACCTGGCCGGACCGGCGGAGCCGCCTGCACTTATCCATGGGGATCTGTGGGCAGGCAATGTCTTGTGGGGCCAGGACGGACGATGCTGGCTCGTCGACCCCGCGGCGCACGGCGGTCACCGGGAGTCGGATCTGGCCATGCTGACGCTCTTCGGCCTCCCCCACCTCGAACGTGTCTTGTCCAGCTATCACGAGGCATCACCACTGGCCGATGGTTGGCGCGACCGCGTGCCTGTCCACCAGTTGCACCCGATCCTGGTCCATGCGGTGTTGTTCGGAGGCTCGTACGGCCCGCGAGCCGGACAGCTGGCCCGGCTGGCGTTAAGCGGATAACGTCCGCGGCCGAGCGCAGCCGGCGGCTTGTACTGAGGCCAGTCTCCACCTTGCGGAGGAGGCCAACATCCATTTCCTGGAATGACCACACGGCGCCCGGAGAACCGCTATTTTCGGCGGGGGCGGTTTATTGCGCTGCCCACAACAAGCACAGGAGTTTATCGATGATCACCGCGCAAGGCCTGCGAAAGCGCTACGGGGACAAGACGGCCGTAGACGATCTTTCGTTCAACGTTCGCCCCGGTGTGGTCACCGGGTTCCTCGGCCCGAACGGGGCCGGCAAGTCGACCACCATGCGGCTCATGCTCGATCTCGACCACGGCGCCGGCGAGACCCGGTTCGACGGGCGCCGTTTCGACGAGATCCGCCACCCCATGCACGAGATCGGCGCGGTCCTCGAGGCGAAGGCGTTCCACCCGACCAGGACGGCCCGCAACCATCTGCGGATGCTCGCCGCGGGCAGCCGGATACCGAGGAAACGCGTCGACGAGGTCCTGGATTTCGTCGGCTTATCCGATGTGAAATCGAAGAAGCCGCGTGGATTCTCGCTGGGCATGGCCCAGCGCCTCGGCCTGGCACAGGCGCTGCTCGGCGAGCCGGGCACGCTCATCCTAGACGAACCCGCCAACGGACTCGATCCACACGGTATCCATTGGCTGCGGGATGTGCTGAAGACTCTCGCCTCCCAAGGGCGCACCATATTCGTCTCCAGCCACCTCCTCTCCGAGATGTCGCTCATGGCCGACGAGCTTGTTGTCATCGGTCGCGGAAAGATGATCTTCAATGGCGACGTCGACACCTTCGTCCGCCAGTTCACCCAGTCGACCGTGCTCGTGAAGACGCCTTCCGCGAGCGAGTTCGCCGAGACTCTGAAAGGCATGGGGGCAACGATCGATCCGGCTCCAGAAGGCGGACTGCTGGTCTCGGGCGCCGACGCGTCCGTCATCGGCGAGCTCGCCCACCGCGACAACATCATCCTGCATGAGCTGGCCACTCAGAGCGCTTCACTCGAAGAGGCCTTCATCACCGCAACAGGGGCCTCCGAAGAGTACGTGGCTCACGGGCTCACCGCGCCGGAGGCCACCCAATCGAGCGGCGTCGATTCCAGTCCGCCCGCGGCCGGCCGGGAGCAAGAACCCAGCACCGGAAGCGGTCAGCGGACCGACGCGAACGAGCCCTCCGGAGGTACGGCATGACCGACGCACTGCGATTCGAGTCCGTCCGCATCCGCACGCTTCGGTCCACGTACTGGCTGATCGGCCTCGGGTTGATTCTCACGGCTGGCGTGGCACTCATCATCGCCATTGCCACCAGGGATGACACGCTCGACGACGTACTCGTGCGTGATGTACTCACCGGTGGTGGCGACTTCGCGACGTTCATCCCTATCTTCATCGCGATCATCGGCATCTTCGCCACCGGCCACGAGTACCGGCACGGCACCATCCAGCCGACTCTGCTGGCAATCCCGCAGCGCTCCACCATCCTGACGGCCAAGATCGCGCTGATTCTCGTGACCGCCGTCATCGTCACCGTTCTGTCGATAGCTATCAACCTGCTCGTCGGCTCGATCTTCTGGGGCGAGATCCCGGATCTGACCGGCAGTCCGCTCAGCGAGGCGCTGTTCGGCTACGTGATCATGGTCATGATCTACGGCGTGCTCGGACTGGCTCTCGCTCAGCTGTTCCGGGGGATCCCGTCGGCCATCGTCGTGCTGTTCGTCGTCCCGTTGGTCGTCGAGTCGCTCGTCGCCGGGTTGTCGACCGTCGACGCCCTGGATTGGCTGCAGCCGGTCCTGAAGTTCCTGCCGTTCGGCGCCGGGCAGCGGCTGATCGCGATGGAAGACTACGACCCGATGGGCGGGCCCGACTTCGACTATCTGGACCGGTGGGCCTCCGGTGGCGTGTTCGCCGGGTTCACGCTGATCATCCTGCTGGTCGCGTGGTTCCTGTTCAAAAAGCGCGACGCCTGACCCACCCGCCCTCACCTAAATGATCATGTTTGGTGGGTTTTCTCGTGCGTCACCATGTCTGCAGGCATCGTGACGCACGGGAGGCCCTGGTGATGCGATGCGCGCGGCTCAACCGCGCCGCCGGTTCCGGCCAGTGGTCCAACCAGCATCGAAACTCTCGTACGACGCTACGCCGCTCTCACAGCACGACGACGCCGTGCGCGGCCGAACGCGGCCTGAAACCGATCCCGCACTGAAACATCTCGGCCGAGGTCGCGCCACACAAGCCGGGCGAGTTCGTAGCCCATTTGGCGCAGCTGGTCTTCGCGTTGTTTCTCGCGCCATACCACGCTTGCGGGATCGTCATCCGGGCCGAGTGAACGCTCGTACTTCGACCTTCCATCGAACTCGCCGAGCGTTCTTTCCTCCTCGAACAGGAAGTCCGGCCGGAATATCTGTCCATCGGGACCAGGTATCACCACCTGCAACCGCGGCCGGGGAAGGCCGATCCGTTCGAACTGCACACGTGCCCGCGACTCACCTACAGATTCCGCGGCCCCGTCGGCAAATGCGACGACACGCCCTGCAGCGCGTGCACCACGCCAGGTGCGCATGCGATCAAGTGTCCGTAGCAACCGATCGTGATCATTTCCGAACCGCGCGAGGGCGGCGTCAGCCGTCACGACACCCTGTTCGAAGGGCACGTCGCGTGCGATGTCGACGGCCGTGCGCGCCGGCGCCGTCAACGTCATGCCATCGACGACGCAAAGATCTTCGCCCGGCAACGCGGCCGCGTGGTGCATCACACCGGCTTCGAGCCTGGCAGCGTGCAGGTCAGCACGCGTGACGTGCACTACGGAAAGATCCACGCCCCAGGTGGGCAGGCCTAGCATGACCGCTGCCGACACATGACTGGGCACGGCAGGTACCTTGAGTTGCCGGACCACTGCGGACGTCATGGATCGATGACGACCCACATCGTCGAGCGCCTCCCAGACCGGCGTCTCAACGTATGCGCCGCGCCGAATGGCCGTCAGGACGCCGCTGCGCCGCAGGCGCATGATCTCGTCGTCGGTAAAACCGGCCTCGATCAACTGCGGGCGGAGGATGACGTTGCCTTGCTGTGCGGCTAGTGCCTGCAGTTGAGGATCCATACGTACGATCGTCGCGATCCCGGACCAACGACGGAAGCGCGGTGCCCTGGTTTGTGGATAACTGCGAGAGAACCCGGCCCGTCTGTGGATAACTCCGGCCGGCATCGAGTGCCCGCCCCGCCGAACCAGGTGACCATCTGCCGACGCCGCCAGACGTTACGTTGTTTTCTCGGGCCTCACGATGCCCGCAGGCATGGTGACGCACGAGAAAACCCACCAAACATGATCATTTAGGTGAGGGGCGGCCGAGAGTCAGATGGTGACCAGGCCGCCGGGTGTGCGGAAACTTACGGACTGCAGACCCGGTTGGCCGTTGGGATTGGTCCAGACGACGTTGACGTCCTCGAGCGGATGCGATTCCGGCTCACCGAGCCAATCGGCCACCCGGTGCGGATCGCCCGCGATCTCAAGACCCACCAGCTCGACGTCGTGGCCGCCTTTGGACGGGTGCTCAGCCGGGTCCGACTCCCAGCGGATGAAGAAGGGCAGCTGTGGGTCGTTGATCAGACCCTTGATGCCGATTTGCTTCCACAACAGTTCGAAGCCGTCCGGGCGCTTCCGGTTACCCTGCACGGCAGGGCGCTCCAACCGGCGCTCGACTGGCATGAGCTCGTCTACCGCGACGACCCATCCGAGCCATCCGCCACCGGAATCGGAGCGAGCTTGCACCGCCTGCCGGAAGGGCACGGTGTCTGCTGCCGGGTGGTCCAGGACGGCGACGACCTCGAGGTAGTGGCCACGGGTCAGAGGCAGCACCCGGTTCCGGGTGCCGAACCGCGGGTGAATGCCACCGTCGCCGAACGGGACGCCAAGCTCATCAGCGAGGCGGGCCGCTGTCGCGTCGAGTCCATCTGGTCCTGCCGCGTAAGAGACGTGATCGAGCCGCATGACACGCATCGTCGCAGCCTCCACTCGATGACAATCGGTCAGGCTGCCCTAACCTCGGGCAGAATGGCGTGTATGCCCCAGGTGACAGCCGTGTGCCGAGTCCACCGGCTCATGCCGGATGCCGGAACCGTCGGCATCACGGCCATCGACAAACGCCCCGTGGAAGAACCCGTCCGGGTTCGTTCCTTGGGCCTCTATTCCGACATCCAAGCCGACCGGGAGAATCACGGCGGCGTCGACCAGGCGGTGTACGCATATGCCGACGAGGACGCCAGCTGGTGGGCAGCCGAGCTGGGCCGAGATGTCCCGCCGGGGCTGTTCGGTGAGAACCTGCGGACGACGGGGTTGCCGACCAGCGACGCCGTGGTCGGTGAGCAGTGGACGATCGGGGCCGACGGCCTGGTACTCGAGGCCACCATGCCGCGTACACCCTGCGCGACATTCGCCCGGCGCATCGGGGAGAAACGCTGGGTGCGACGCTTCGCCGAGGTGGCAGCCACCGGCGCCTACCTGCGTGTGGTCAGCAATGGACTGGTCCGTGCGGGTGATCGGATAGAGGTCAGCCGACGGCCGTCGCACGGCGTGACCATACGTGAGGTTTTCACCGGGCCGACAGCTGATCAAGCCCACGCTCTGCTCGACGCGCACGCGTCTGGGGAAGTGGTGCTCTCGGACAAGGTCAGCATGATCGCTCACCGGGTTCTGAACCGGCTCGGCGCATGAGCGCGAATTATGGCGGTCAACGGGCATAATAGGTACCGGTCAAAATTAACTCGTCGACGGCATCTCGAACGCGGGAGCAGATCATGCATCAGCCAGGCAACGGCACCCGTGAGGAGATCACGATCGGAGTGGTAGGCGCCGACGAGATCGTGCGCCGGATCGTGTCGGTCGCCCGCGAATCCGGGAATCCTTCGTGGCGGCTGATCGCCTCCGTCTATGGAGTGGAACAAGAAGCACACACTCAGGCGATGAAGATCGCCTCTCGCATCGATGTCTGCCTGTTCGCCGGTCCCCTGCCCTACGACATCGCCACCCGCCCTGGCGACCTGCCGGTTCCGGCCACCTACGTGCCAGTTGGTGGATCAGCCCTCTATGGCACCTTGCTCCGTGGTGCGCTCGACGAGATCTTCGATCCATTGCGGGTGAGCGTGGACTCGGTGCCGACCAATGACGTCCGCACCGCCTATCGCGAGGTCGGGCTCGATCCGTCCCACGTGCACGTCAAACCCTATACAGAACCCGAATCGGCGGACGAGTTCCTCAGCTTCCATCGAGAGCTCTACGACCGTGGCGAGACGACTGGCGCTGTCACGACGGTGCCGACGGTGGCGGCAGCCTTGGCCGAGGCCGGCATCCCGTCGTTGAAGATGACCGCCGCCGGCACCACCATCCGGCACACCCTGCAGACCGCGGCCCTGATCGGCAGCGGCGCCAAGCTCGAAGAGTCGCGGATCGTCACCATGATCGTGCGGGTGCCCAGCGGGGCGTTCCCGGCACACGCGAGCCCCAGCAACTACTGGTATCAGGAGCTGAAACTCTCGCTGCACCGAGAACTCCTCCGCGACGCCCGGCCGATGGACGCAGCGGTACTGGCCCGGGACGAGCACAGCTACCTCGTGGTGACCACCATGGGATCGCTGAACATCGCCACCGACGAGCTCACGGTGGCGCCGTTCCTCGGGCGCATCACCGCGGAGCTGGGCCTGCAGCTGGAGGTCGGCATCGGTTTGGGCCGCTCCACCCGGGAAGCCGAGCTCAATGCTCAGTCCGCCGTCGACAAAGCGTCGGCGGCCGGAGGTGGCACCGCCTTCCTGGTGGGGCCTGGCGACACCGTGCTCCAGCTGCCGGCCGACCGGCATGGCAACGTCCAGCCGGCGCCCTCGATGGCGAAAGACTCGAAGGCGATCGACGTTCTCAGCCGGCTCGCGGAAAAGTTGGACGACGAGCAAGACGGCGAGAGAATCGTCGACGCCGAGCGGGTCGCCGAACTGCTCGGAGTCACGCTACGCACCGCCCGGCGTACGTTGCACACGCTGGTGGACGAAGGACTGGCCTGGCCGATGCCGCCGGCCCGGTCCAGCAAGGTCGGCCGGCCGCCGCGGCCCTACCAGCTCCTCGTCGAGAAGATCCCCGGCTAAAAAGATCACCGGGCCCGCCCGCGAGATGACAGGAACAATGGGCGGCGGCCCCATACCTCGAGCCGCCGCCCGATGATCCGCCAGCCGGCATGTTCTAGATCATCACTACGCTTCCTGCTCGCGGGCCGCCACCTCGTTGCGGGCCGCCGACACCACTGCGTGCGGCGGCTTGGGTGATGGCAGCACGTTCCCGCGCAGTGATGACGCCCTCCTCCACCAGCTGACGGGTCACGTCCCGGACATGGCCCTGGAACGCTCCCCTGTTCGGCCAGTCGTCCTCATCCAGAATGAGGTCGTTGATGGTGCAACCGTCCTCGAGTGTGTAGTTGGGCACACCGCTGTCGATGTCACCGATGACGACGTTCTCTCGTGGATCCGGCTCGGGGCACGCACCGGGATCGCCGTCGCCGATGCTGAACTCGACCGACTGCCAGTCTTCGACGTTGCCGGCCACATCGACCGACCGGAACTCCACTTCGTGCTCTCCTGGGTCCGTCACGGTGAACGGCCCGGCATAGACGTCGTGCTCGTCGTCGCCGGCCATCCGGTAGTGCGTCGCCGCGACGCCCGAGGTGGCATCATCCCTCGTGAGAGTGACGGTCACCTCGCCAGTGAAGACGTCGCCGCTCTGGTCGCCCGCCAAGGAGGCCTCCGTCGCCGGCGGCGTCTGGTCGATCAGGAACTCGATCTCCTCGATCCCGGTCTCCATCGGCGGCGTACCGCTGGACGGCGTCACCTCGAACGTCGACACCATCCCGGTCCACGTCGTCGGATCATCCGGATCCACGAGGTTCGTATGCGGGGTGCAGTACACGTAGAACGTGCCCTCATCGACCGCCTCGAAGTAGAACGGATCATCCTCCCAATCGGACCCAACCGGGCGAGAGGCCAATTCGACACCGTTCTCATCCGTGATCACCACATCGTGTGGGAACGGAGGAACATACTGGAACTTGATCACATCGCCCTGTTGGACACTGAACTCGGTCTCACTGAAATCGAATCCGTTCTCCCCAACAAGGATCTCCTTCTCGGACGGCTCACCGTTGCCCGGCAGCACTGCCCGGTAATCGATGTTGTAGATGCCGTCCTCGTCGAACAGCAAGGGCTCGGTCCACGTGTGCCACTCGGACTCATCGGTCCTTGGACGCCACTGCAACACCGCATCGCGGTGGTTCGACTCCAGGGTGAGCGTGACTGGCGAGACGTACCAGGGGCTGGCGCCGTCGGGTTCCGCTGGGTCCAACGATGCCTCCACCGTCAGATCCCCCGGATCGTCATCCAGCTCTTTGAGCCACACGTTGCGGAACTCGACGTTCTCGCCGGGTGCTTGCCCTGAGGCATGGTTCTGCAGGCCGACGTAACCGTCGAGAGGCCGACTGCCGTCACCGGTGTATGTGGTGACCTCGACGCCGTTGAGGATCACGCGGTAGTCCTGGCCGATCGCCTCGATCTCCATCGTGTTCCATTCACCGATGGGGTTGGTGGCGAGTGGCTCGGCCGGGGCGAAGGTGTAGATCGCTCCGGTCCTGGTGAACGGATCGTCGGTGGCTTCGTAGATCTGGATCTCGTACCCTTCGTCGACCGGGTTCCACGGATCGCCCTGCGGATCCGGGAATCGGACAAAGACACCGGAGTTGTCGGCGGGGTCCTGGACCCTGAAGTCCACCTGCATCACGTAGTCATCGAACGTCTGCTCGTGATACCACAGCAGACCCATCCCACCATGGGGCTGGAGCAAGCCGCATTCGTCGACCTCGAAGCCGCCAGGACCGATGTGGGTCCAGCCGTCGAGCGTCTCACCATCGAACAATGACTCGTAGCCCTCCGGTGGCGTCGCCGGGTCCGGGCATCCGGGATCGGTCAGATCCTGGACCCAGACGTCACGGAAGAACACGTTGTCGGACACGCGGTTGTTCTGGAGTCCGATGTAGCCGGACGACAAGTCACGGCCCGAATCATCGGGATTCTCGAACTCGTTGACCAGTTCCTCGTTGATCCACACCCGGATCATCGGGTCTTCGACCTCGATCACCATGTTGTTCCACTCGCCGGCTACGGCTGGGAACGAGGTCGGCCCCTGAAAGGTGTAGATCGCCCCGGTCTTATGCTCATCCCCCGCGCCGGGGAATCCGCCGGAGTCGTCGATCTGGATCTCGAAGCCTTCGTTCACGCCGACCCACGGGTCGTTGCCCGGGTCGGGGAACCCGACGAACACGCCGGAGTTGTCGTCCTCAGCGACTGCTTTGAAGTCGAGGTGCAGCCGGTAGGACTCGAACTCGTCCTCGTGCCACAGCATCCCCAGCCCCGCTGGGTCACCGATCGACTCGAGAGCACATGCGCCCTCACGGTCCTCGTCCGGGACGACGGCGAACCCGCCAGGACCAGCCTGGTTCCAGCCGTCCAGCGTGGCGCCGTCCCACAGCGCCCGGTATCCCGCGTCGACCGACGGTGCCTCGCACTCCTCGATCGGGTCGTCCTCCCCAACGCACAGCGAGAAATCGGTGAACATCGCGGTCAGCGGGATATCGATCTCATTTGGACCATGCACCGCGAAGAAGCCGAACTCGGGATCGTCGTATTGCGAGATCGGCGCCGGCCTACCTGCATTGATCCAGCTTTCGCCGTCCAGTGAATACGCGGCGGCGACGTCCGAGCCATTGCTCGACAACCGCAGGTTGAGCGTGTGTGGCGCATTGGTCAGCGTGCGGTTGTCGACGCCACTCTGGAAGCGAATCTCCCCGTTCTCGTGATAGAGGTACTCGAACCTGCCATTCGCCTGGCCGATGTACGGCGGGAAGAACGCGAACTTCGTGAAGTTCTCGTCGTCGGCGTAGATGATGAACCCGGCCTGGTCATGACTGACCGATTCCTCCGGCAGCTCGACCGTGACCTCGGCTACCCAACGTTCATCCGGAACCGGAGTCAGGATCAGGTTCTGCCCATCTGTGTTGATGTTGCCGCTCATATGGTTGCTGATCATGTCGCCCTGCAGCATGTCGATCTCGAGCGCGCCGTCGGTGACCCGGTAGCCGTCGGCATCCTCGCGGATGATCGTCGGCCACATCTCCCGATCAAGCTCGGTCCCGGCGAACTCGTCGAACACGCACTCTTCAAGGGGAGGAGAGTCGTCGCTCACGTGATCAACCCGGTAGAGCCCTGCGCTCGGGCTGGGCCCGAAGGCGCCTCCCTCCAGCACATACAGAGAACCATCCGGGCCGAAGTCGCCATCCATCATGCGCACCCAGCTCTGCCCGGGAAGAAAATCGTTGATCGCGGTCACGGTCTCATCCTCGTCGAGCTCGACCGTCTTCACGTGGCCGCGGTGAAGGTCGAGAATGAACCAGAGTCCGTCATAGTGCTCAGGGAACTTGGTCTCGGAGTCGAGGCTCTCGTCATAGCGGTACACCGGACCCGACATCGGACCACCAGCACCGGACCCCATGTTCAGGAACGGCTCCGGGATCGGGTTGATCTCACGATCCGGCCATCCGACCCAGGTTGTCGGCCAACCCGCCCAGCTCCGCGGGTAATAGATCGTCGCCGGCTTCACCGGCGGGGTCTGCTCGAGCCCGGTGTTGTTCGGCGAGTCATTGATCGGACCGTTGTCGCAATCATAGAAATCGCCCAGCGGCTCGTTCGTCTCGTAGTCCCAAGGGCGGTACGGGTAGTTGTTCCCGATACAGAACGGGTACCCGAAGTTGGCCGCCTCCGACGTCGCGTGGTACAGATCAAATCCCCACGGACCGCGCTCGGTCCATTCACCTAAGCGGTCAGGGCCATAGTTGCCGATGTGCAGCCGGTCGGTCTCGGGGTCGATCGAGATCCGGAACGGGTTTCGGAAACCCATTGCGAAGATCTCGGCCCGGGTCAGGTCAGGGTCGTATTCGTCCGGCGGGAACAGGTTGCCGTCAGGGATCGTGTAGGTACCGTCCGGCTGCGGTGTTATCCGCAGTACCTTCCCACGCAGATCGTTCGTGTTACCCGACGTCCGCCGGTCATCGTTGTACCAATGAGTCGGGCGGTTATCGAGCGGCGAATACTGGTTGTTCAGATCTGGCGGCGACTCATCACCGGTGCTCAGGTACAAGTTACCCGCGGAATCGAATTCAAGGTCCCCCGCCACGTGGCAGCAGTGCGTCTTGTTGTATGGCACCTTCAACATGACGATTTCCGAGGACATGTCAAGCTCGTCGTCTTCAACCGCGAACCGAGACAGGAAATGGTTGTCCTCGTCTCGGCTGGTGTAATAGACATACACCCAGCCGTTGGAGTCGAAGTCCGGATCCAGCGCCAGCCCCAGAAGCCCGCCTTCGTTGTTCTTCGATCCTTCGAAATCAGGGTTCGGCGGCAACGGATGGTCGTCGAACACGCTCATCTCGGCGGCCACGGTCACCTGTTCGGTCTCCGGGTGATACACCCGGAGCACACCGTCGCGGCTGGCCACGAACACCCTGCCATCAGGCGCTATGTCCATGGCCATCGGCTCCGGGACATCAGGCGTCAGCAGCAATTTCTCGAACTCATCACCCGCGGACAGCTCCGCGAAGGTGGAGTTCAGGTCCTCCGGCTCTGCAGTCACCTGCGCGGCGACCGGCACACTCACAAGGCCTGACATCACCAGCACGGAGAAGAGGAGAACGGACACGGATCGCTTACCCAACATGGTCCCTCCAGGGGGTTGCCGGTATGAGCTAATGGATCGCGCGTTCATTTATTAAAGAAACTTTCTTAATGTTTGAATATGATTCTATTCGCCTGAAATGTCCTGTCAAGGGTCAGGAAACGACAAGTTATCGCCCAACTCGCGCACATTCAGGCGTGAAGTCATCAACGATCGGGCCAATTTCCGCGAAGGCGGAGGATGTAGTCGCGCTGGGGTTGTCGTCGGCCGACGACAACCCCTCGCCAGGAGGCCTGGTACCGCGAGCGGCGACTCTTCTACTCGGGCGGGTGCTCAATCACTGGTGAATTGGTGTGCCCGCCGCCGACCCGCAACGCGACGTAGCCGATTTCCAGTTCCGACGGCCGCCCCGGCTCGCCCGCGTCAGCGGAATCCGGTCTGTTCCCGCGCACGCTCCATGATCTCGATCTGGCGGCGCACACTCTCCGGGGTGACGAACAACTCCGCACCGTCTCGCAGCGTCTCGGCCAGGTGTCGATAGAAGTGCAGCGTACGGTCGCCGCCGGCTGGTTCCACGTCGATGACTTCCTCGGACCAGTCGATCTGCTCGTCCGAGCCGTAGCGCCGTCCGGCCGCGACGCCGTCGTCGGGCTCGATCTCGGCAAGACCAGCCGGATCGAACCAGCGCACGGTCAGTCGGCTGCCATCACTGGCCAGGCCGCCCGTGGTACCAGAAATCAGCCAGCCCGATTGCGGAGTGGCTACCACCGAGCTGGACTCCAGATCGGCCGTAGGCCCCGTCCGGCCCTTGAGGCACAGCTTCACGTGGTCCTCGGCGTCGCCGGCAGAAACCGTGTGCCGCAGGTCAGCGAAGAGTTCGACGGGCCCGTCGTCCATCAGCTGGAGTAGCTGGTCGAGGAAGTGCGAGGCGGTGTTCGGCAGTTCGCCACCCCCGAGCCTGCGCAGTGTCTGCCAATCCTTGCGCCGGGTGAACTGGTGAACGGAGCGGCGGATCTGAACCAGGTCGCCGAGCCGGCCGGAGGCGATGATCCGCTGAATGAGCATGAACTCGGGGTCGAACCGCCGGTTATGGAAACACGTGAGAATCCGGTCGGCCTTGTCCGCCGCGGAGATCATCACGTCGACCTCGGCCGTGTTCTGAGCCAACGGCTTCTCGACCACCACGTGCTTACCCGCCTCGAGCGACGCCACGGCCATCGGCACATGGGTGTGCGACGGCGTGGCCACCACCACGAGTTCCACGGCGGCGTCGCCGATGAGTTCTTCCGGAGTCGCATAGGTGGCGCAGCCGAATTTCTCCGCCGCCTCGGCGCTGCGCTCGGCCATTGGGTCAGCCGTGGCGACCACCTGATAACGATCCAGCTCAGCCACACCGGCCGCATGGATGTTCCAGCCACTGCGGCCAAGGCCGATGATTCCTACGGGTATTCGCTCAGCTGTCATGCCCCAGTCCTCTCTCGGATGTTGCCCGGCCGTTCGGTGCCGCGGATCGTTCCACGGGCGGGTCGAGCGCCGGCGGGTAAGAGCGAGGCTGTTCCCAGTGAACGACGTCGCCGCGCACCACGGTGGCGTGCACGCTCGTGACGTCGGGCGAGAACACCGTCAGATCCGCGAGCGCTCCTGCCTCGATCCGGCCCCTGTCACCGAGCCCCAGCAGCCGGGCCGGGTTGGCCGACGTCATGGCTTCTACCGTGGGCAGGTCGAGTCCGGCCGAGCACACCGCCCAGGTGACGCATTCGGCCTGCGAAGCCGCCGCGCCGGCCAGCAACTCGGACCCGGCCATGGTCAGACGGCCGTCGGGATGCAACGTCACCGACCCACCTACCGGGGTCGTGTAGTTGCCGGGAGCGCAACCGGCAAGCGTCACCGAGTCGCTGACGATGATCGCCGAGCCGGTGCCTTTGGCTCGCACCATAGCGACGAAGGCGTCAGCGGGCAGGTGGTAGCCGTCGGCCACGAAGCTCGCGGACAACCGGGTGTCCGCCAGCTGCGCCCACAGATGGTTCGGATGCCGGGGCAGCATCTGGTGGCAGCCGTTGCCCAAATGCGTCGAGAGCGTGGCGCCGGCGTCGGCGGCAGCGCGGATCTGATCGGCGGTGGCGGCGGTGTGGCCCAGCGCGACGACGATCCCCCTGTTCACGGCGGCTCGGATGTAGTCGATGGCGCCGGCCGTCTCAGGTGCCAGGGTGATCACACGCACCCCGTTCTCCGACGCTTCGCACCAGCGCGCCAGCTCATCCGGGTCGGGAGGGCGGATGTGCGCGGCCTCGTGCGCGCCCCGCGGGCCGTCGTCGATCGAGAGGTACGGGCCTTCGATGTGGACGCCAGGCACGCTGTGCCGCGTCATCGGATCTTCCGCCCTTGCCCGCGCGACTACCCGCAGAGCTGCGGTGATCCGCTCAGGAGGCGCGGTGATCAGAGTCGGCAAGAAGGCCGTGACGCCGCGTTGCCACTGGGCACGAACGAGTTCATGAACGACGTCGGTGGTCAGGTTCTCGGCGTTCATGTCCAGGCCCGCATAGCCGTTGACCTGGAGGTCCACCATGCCGGGCAATATCCATGGCAGTTGCTGGCCGGCGGTGTGGAGCGCACCGGACTCACCGGTAGCCCGCGCATCGGCCGCCTGCTCCGCGGAATCAGCCGGCTCGACGAAGCTGATGCGCTCTTGTTCCAAGCCGACTCGAACCGCGGCGCCGTCGGCGAGGCGGCCGGTCACGACGATCACCACTACCTCCTTCGGAAGGGACCCGTCTTGGTCAGAAGGAACCGGTCAGCCAGGACCCAGTGTCGCCGGACCCCGCGGACGCCGCTGATCGCCCCTCATCCGAGCCAGCGGTCCAGGTTCGCCGCGACGAACGCGTCGTCACGCAGGTACGGGTAGGCTTCCCAGATCCGGTCGATCTCTTCGAGCTGCCCCGCTCCCAGCGTCTCCTTCTCATCCAGGCACCAGATCCCGGCGAGCAAACCCTGCCGGCGCAGCACTTCGTGGATGCCCGGAACACAACCGTGGAACCCGTTGCGGGCGTCGAAGATCGCGGCGTTGGCATCGGTGAGCGCTGTGTCGGTCTGAACGAGGCGCCGCAGCGCGTCGTCGTCGCCCGCTTTCGCCTTCCGGGCCAGCTCCAGCAGGTCAACCGCGTTACGCGCCCACACTGCCCACTGGCCCAGCAGGCCGCCCACGAACTCCGTCCCAGATGGGTACGTGGCCAGTAGATCGCCGACGATGTGGTCGTCGTTGCCGGTATAGAACGCGACCTGGCGGGCGCGATCGGAGTCGGCCACACCGTGTACGACGTCAAGGGTCGCGTACCGGTCGAATGGCGCCACCTTGACGCCGACCACGGACGGGATGTCCGCGAGCTGCCGCCAGAACGCGCGGGGCAACACCCGTCCCCCGACAGCGGGCTGCAAGTAGAAGCCGATGACGGGCAGGATCTCACCCACGGCGCGCGTGCGGTCGAGGAGCTCTTCGTCGCTGAGGTGGGTGGCGCCGTACGGAGCGAGCAGAATGAGCTGGTAACCCAGCGAAGCCGCCAGCTCAGCCTCTGCCACCGCTTGCTCGGTGGGACCGCATACCCCCGCGACCAGCACCGGCGATCTATCGGTGTACTCCGCGGCCGTCGTCGCAGCCAGTTCGAGCACGGGAGCGAGCAGGCCACGTTCGGGCTCGTGAACGCCGAACTGAGTGGTGTGCACGGCGACAGCGACACCGCCTGCCCCTGCTTCCAGGTAGTAACGCGTCAATGCCCGCTGGCGGCGTTCGTCCAGACGTCTTTCGGCATCCAGCGCCAGCGGATGCGCGGGGATCACGGTTCCGGTTCGGAATGCGTCCATCGAATGCTGACCGATCGTCGAGGGGGCGGGGATCAAGGTGGTGGTCAAAACTGGCCGTCCCGGACGTCGAACTTGGTTGGCTTGCCGAGCAGCGACTGGCCATCGCTGATCCAGCCGGCGGTGAGCTGCACCAGCTCGGCGAGCGGCACATCGGGATAGCCGAAGAGGCCGTGACACCGGCTCGCGTTGGACAGCAATGCTGTTGGGGCTTCGCTGCCGGAAAACGTCACGTCGGTGGCGAAAGCTCTGGCGAACTGTTCGGCGGCGCCGCGGACCGAGACGGTCTCCGGCCCGGTCAGGTTGAGCACGAACGGCGGCGTGCCGGCATGCAGCAGACTGCGCAGCACCACTTCGTTCGCGTACCCCTGCCAGACCACGTTGGCGTACCCCGTGGTGACGTCCACCGGCTCGCCGGCCCGGACCTTGAGGCCGATGTCGACAAGAACGCCGTACCGCGGCTCGGCGGCGTAGTTCAGCCGGATCAAGGCCAGCGGCGTGTTGGTCAGCCCGGCGAAATGTGTGAATATCCGTTCCCGGCCGAGGCACGACATCGCGTACTCACCGACGGGGCCCACCGGATGCTCTTCGGTGGGGCCACCGGATCCGGTAGGCGTCAGGGGATAGACGTTGCCCGTGGACAGCGCCACTATGTTGGATCCAGGGTATCGCTGAGCGATCCGGCCGGGGAGATACGCATTCGTCGCCCAGGTAGCGGATTCATGGCCCGATGTGCCGAACTTTGCTCCCACCAGAAAGATCACGTTGGCTGCGGCCGGCAAGCCCGCGATCGCGGCGTCATCGGACAGATCAGCCGGGTGCACATGGGCACCCGTGGCGCGCATGGCGTCGGCCGATCCGGGCTGAGAGAACCGCGACACCGCGGTGACCTTGGCGCCAGTGCCCGCTTCGGCGATGGCGCGAGTAGCCAGCCGCACCAGGCTCGGCCCCATCTTGCCGGCCGCGCCCAGCACGACGATGTCGCCTTCGAGGCGGCGGAAGTCCTCGATCAGCGCCGCTCTCGGCCGCGAGAGGCGTTCTTCAAGCTCCTCGACCGTACGCACCATGCCCCTTTCGTTCCTGTCTCACCCGACGGAGTCATGCCGGGCGCGGACCCGCTGGTCGAGAGTTTCGACTCGAGCAGTTCTTCGATTCTGATTTACGACAGCCTTAAAGTCAATTAGTTGATTGTCTGAAACTCGTCATCGTGTGCCGCTCCGCTCGCCAAACGCCACAGCCGTGGGCACGGCCTCGCATTGACGCTGGAAAAAGGGACTCTGGGCATCTCGTCACGCTGACAACGTGAGCACCATCGAGACGAGTCCCATCAAAATCTGACGACTTAAATCAGGTTATGCACTGTCCATATCACGCTTGACCTGTATCGGAACCTCCACGGCAGGACGTCACCTTCGCCTCCAATACTCAACAGCGCCCCCGTTGTCAGCACTGCGTTGTGCCAGCAACGCGACGCGCGTGGCCAGTACCGACTCGGCAGTGCCGACTTCCGGCGCAGCACCGGCCAGCCGCTGGTCGAAGAAGTCCTGCGCCGGCCGCATGCCGGCCGGGAGCTTCTCCATCCAGGTATCACGCTCGTGTGTGCACACCTCGAGTTCGGCGTCGGTCCACCTCATCTCCGCCGTCCCCTGGGTACCGACGAGACGCATGACGTACTTGCCGTTGCTGGCCGCCGCTTCGGGCGCGAGCCAATGGGCGTCGATTGTCGCGCTTACCCCGCCGGCGACCAGCAGCATCGCGCCGTGGTCGCCGAATGCCGGGCGTTCTGGATAGGCCCGGTTGCCTGCCGAGCCCACGACGTAGCCGCTGGCTGCACCGGTGAGCGCGAGGACCATGTCCACGTCGTGCACGGCGAGGTCACCGAGAATTCCCCCGTAATCCCCGGTGAAAAACCAAGCCGGCCGTTCGGGGTAGCGCAGTTTGTGGGGACCAGTACTGGCGATCAACGTGAGTTCACCGAGAGCACCATCGGCGACGAGCCGCCGCGCGGCCAGCGTGACGGGGTAGCCGCGTTTCTCGAACATCACCGAAACGACCCTCCCGGTACGAGCCGCCGCCTCCTCGATCGCGGCCAGCTGATCCAGCGAGGTGCACAACGGCTTGTCGGCCAGCACGTCGGCGCCAGCGTTCAGGGCGTCGACGACGACGTCGGCGCGCTGGGCGTACACACCACTGACGGCGACCACGTCGACGTCGTGCCGGGCCAGCATCTCCAGGTGGTCCGGGTAGACCGCGATGCCGGCGGTCCGGTTCTGGTAGCGCGCTCGCGAGGCCGGGTCGGGCTCGGATGCGGCGACCAGCTGAATAGCCGGTTGAAAAGCCAGCTCGTCAAGGACGTACAGCACATGCTGGTGCGCCATGCCAGCCACGGCCAGCCGGATCACGACCCATCACCCAACCGGACTTGGCGCCCGGTCCGCGCCGCCTCGTACATCCCGCACAAGAGCTTGACCGTGGCCAAGCCGTCTCGCGCGGTGACGGCGGGGGCACGACCAGTCCGGTACGCCTCGACGATGTCACGCCATTGGGCCAGGTGACCCGCCTGCCCAATGGCCAGCGGGTCGGCGGCTCCGCTTCCGGTTGGACCGCTGCCTTCTGACGCGGGAGCCGGCGCCGGCTGACCGGCGAACTCCCACCGGACGACGGTGCCGTTGTTGAGCTCGGCCGTACCCTTGCTGGTGAAGACCGACATGGTTGCCGGCAGCCCCGGTGGCGTCGCGGTCGACGTCGCGACCAAGCCCAGGGCGCCCGAGGCGAAGCGCAGGGTAGCGACGGTCGTGTCCTCGGCATTCATGTCGCGACCGAGCGTCGCGCACTCCGCTGTCACGTGTGTCACCGGTCCCATGAGCCAGGCCAGCAGATCCACACTGTGCAAGCCCTGGTTCATCAACGAGCCGCCACCCTGGTCTTGCTGGGTGCGCCACCCGGCCTGACTGTAGTAGTCGTCATCCCGGTACCAGTGGCAGAACGTCTCTCCCAGCACCGGCCGGCCGAGCCGGCCCTCGGCCAGAAGCCGCTTGAGATGCTGGTTCTGTGGCTCCAGCCGACGCTGTGAAATCACACTGACGAACCGGCCGAGATCATCCGCGACCCGGACGATCTCCTCGGCCGACTCGACATCGACGCTCAGCGGCTTCTCCACCACCACGTCCTTACCCGCGTGCAGGGCACGCAGGACGTTGTGGCCGTGCAGCCCACTAGGCGTGCACACGACGACGAGGTCGACGTCCGGGTGGGAGATGACCTCTTCCGGCGCGCCGTGTCGCACGTCGGACTGGCCGCTTTCGACCAGCTCCGCAGCGGTCCCGCCGCTCACGGCGACCAGCCGAACAGCGCCGTCGAGCTCCCCCAATACCTCAACGTGCCGGAGCCCGATGCTGCCCATGCCCACCAAGCCGACGCCGATCGGTTCGGTCACGAGCGCTCCTTCCTTCGACCCCAGGCCCCTACCGTAGCGATACAGTAGAGTGACTGCAACCGCTTGCACAATCGCGATCCAGGAGGGCGCCCGTGCTACGGATAGGCATCGCAGGCACCGAGAACAGCCACACGGACCACTTCATCCGCCACCTGAACATCGAGCAGAACCGTCAGGATGCACGGGTGGTCGCCCTCGCGGGAGGCGCCACCGAACGCAATCGCACGCTGGCAGAGAGAGGGCAGATCGACATCATCGTCGACGCCCCGGAGGAGTTCGCCGGCGAAATCGACGCGGCCATCATCTGCCACCGCCAAGGCGGCGAGCACCGCAAGCACACCGTGCCCTTGCTCGAGGCAGGTAAACACGTCTTCGTCGACAAGCCCACCGCCACTTCGGTGTCCGACGTCGAAGACATGATCGATGCGGCTCGTTCCGGTGGCGCAGTCCTGGCTTCCTGGTCGATCCTGCGCACCGCCCCAGGGATCGAAGAACTGCGCTCGGCCGCTGCCGGACTCGAGGAGCCGTCGGTGGTTACGGTGGTGGGCCCCGCGGACCCCGCAGACCCGCACGCCGGGCTGTTCTTCTACGGGCCACACATCGTCGAGCCCGCCCTCGAGATCCTCGGCAACCCGGGCCTCGACAGCGACGTCTCGGTTCATGCAGCCGAGCACGCCGTGACCGCGTTCGTGCGGGCGGGTGGTGTCCAGTTGGTCCTGGCGTTCATCCGCAAGAACGGCAACGGCTCCATCCCCTGGCATGCGACGGTAGCCGCGCGCAACGGCGTCGTCGCTCGTGAGATCACCACGTCGACTCTGGACCACGGCACCGGCCTGGACCGCTTCGTGGATGCCGCCCGGTCCGGCACACCGCCGATGCCCTACGAGCAACTGATCCCTCCCGTCAGCATCCTCGCCGACATCACCGCCCACCTCTGACACCCACCCCCCACCCTCGGTGATCGTCAGTGGGTTGTGGTCGTTACCCCCGGCCACAAACCGGACAAATTGGCGCCTGCAGCGACCACATCCCACTGACGATCACCGAGGGTGGGGATTGACGGCAGCGCCGGATCCGAGCACACTCGTCAATAATTTCGGACGAGACGGAATTATTTTCCGTAGCTAGTCGAAAAGGGGTCTACATGACGAGATCGACCCGGACACTGCTTTGTTTCGCAGCCTCAATGGCTCTCGCGAGCGGCCTACTCACCACGGGAGCAGGAGCGGCCGGACCGGCTATCCAGCCAACCGGCGGCTCCGACGCGACACCGATCACCGACCTCGGCGAGCCCGTGCACAAGGTGCAGACGCTGAGCTCAGCGGTCGGCGAAGGCCCCGACGGCGAACCGCTCGGCTTCTACGTCGTCGAGGGCAATCCGACCACGAACGCCGAGTTCACAGTGACGGACCTGCGGTCGAACGACACGGTCTTCCAGACCCGGGTGCCGCACGGCAACGCCAGCCAGCGCACCATGGGCATGTCACCGGTAGACGGCACCGTCTACTTCGCCACCTCGGACATCAGCCATCTCTACAGCTACACACCAGGTGCCGCGGACATCGTGCACTACGGCGCGGCACCGGACGATCAGCGAGTCTGGTCGATGGCGGTCGGCGAGGACCGCACCGTCTGGTTCGGCACCTATCCAGGCGGACGCCTGTATTCCATGGATCCAGACACGGCGGAAATAACCGATCACGGGCAAGCCGTCGCGGGCGAGCAGTACATCAAGTCGATCGAACCAGCCGGCGACACTGTCTATGTCGGCACCGAGTCGAACGCCCGGCTGGCCGCCTACAGCCGCGCGGACGGCGAGTTCACCGAGATCGCGATGCCGGCCGGACACTCGGCGAACAACATCGTCGCACTCGACCTACGCGACGATCTTCTCTTCGTCAGCACCGCGAACCTGCACGTGCTCAACGTGGAGACCGGTGACTGGGTAGACCGGTTCACCAACGCGAGCGCACGAGTCTCGCCGATCTCCCCGGACGACCCAGACGCGGTCTACCTCCGTCTCGGCGGCGAGATCAACCGCTACGACCTCCGGACCGGCGAGCGCACACCCACCGGGTGGCGGCCCAATGCCACGCCCGAATCGTGGTCGTGGATCGACCGCGACGGGAGCGGGCCGTGGCTGGCGATGACGTTCTGGAACGAGGGCCGGACCTACGGCTACAACCCGGAGACCGGCCAGACGTCTTATCAGGTGCCTGGTCTGATGGGCGCCGGCGCGCAGATCATCAGTCTCGGCACCGGCCCGGACGGCAACATCTACACCGGCGCGTACCTGAGCCCGCCGGGAATGGGACGTTTCGATCCGGACGGCGAGGGCTTCGACCTGCTGCCCGGCTCCGGCCAGATCGAGGGTTACGGCACCTTCGGCGACGACCTGGTGTTCGGCCGGTACCCGCAAGGCTCGCTATGGCGCTACGACCCGTCGCGCCCTTGGCAGACAGGCAGCAACCCGGCCACACCGCTGGAGATCGGTGACGAGCAGAGCCGGCCGCAAGCCTTCGTCGAGCTGGACTCCGTCCCCGGCACGGTCGCCGTCGCCTCCGTGGCCACCGGTGGCCGGCACGGCGGGGCCATCACCTTGTGGCAGCCGGACGAGCGCACCCATCAGGTCCATCGTCACGTCGTTGAGAACCAGACACCCGTGTCCCTCGTCGAGCACGAGGGCATCCTGATCGGTGGAACGTCCATCGAGGGCGGGTACGGCATCGATCCGGTCACCGAGGAGGGCTTGCTCTTCGGCTGGGACCCAGCTACCGCGGAGACGCTCTGGCAGACGGCGCCGGTGCCGGGCCTGCCCACCGTCTCCGGCCTGGCCCTGAGCGAGGAGGGCCGGCTGTGGGGCATCGCGGGCAGCACCACGGTGTTCGAGTTCGACCTGGAGGCACGCGAGACCGTCCGCACCATCGAGATCGATCCGGACTTCCCCGCCGACCGGTATGGCAACAGCAGCCGATTGCTGTTCGACAATGATCGGCTGTTCGGGTCTACCGCCAACCGGCTGTTCGTCGTCGACCAGGTCACGGGGGACGTGACGACGCTGCACGGCGGCGCGAGCGGCGATCCGGCACAACGGGTGCAGGAGCTGGCCCAGGATCGCCATGGTGACTTGTACGTCGTCGGTGCCAGCACCCGGCTCGTCCAGTACGCGCTACCCGAGGACCGCACCGCCCCCGAGGTGACGGCCACCGTCCACCCGCCCTCCGCGCGGCCCGGACAAGCGGTCACCGTCCGGCTGACTGCTACGGACGACGTCGATCCGGCACCGGCCATCCACTACCGGATCGACGAGGGCACGTGGACGACGTATGCCCGCCCGGTCCGGCTGAGCCACGGGCAGACCGTGGAGTACCGCGCGATCGACGCGGCCTGGAACTCGTCACCGGTGGAGTCGCTCACGCTCGGCGAGTAGCCCCACCCCGGTGATCGTGAGCGGATTTCGGTGGCCAGCAGCACCTAAATGCCCGATTTATCACCCGGATTCACGACCAAATCCGCTCACGATCACCGGAGGGGTGGGTGCTGTTCAGGCCGGGAGGGCTTCGCGTAGCCGAAGCGAGGCCTCGTGTGGGTCGGCGGCGTCGGTGATGGCCCGGACCACCACCACGCGCCGCGCGCCGGCGGCCACGACCTGCGCGATGTTCTGGTGATCGATACCGCCGATGGCGAACCACGGCGTCGTCGGCTGGGTCTGCGCAACAGCGCGCACCGTGTCCAGCCCCACCGCTGGCCGGCCCTGTTTGGTGGGGGTCGGCCAGACCGGGCCCACACAGAAATAGTCCACGTTCCGGTCGGCGTCCGCGGCTGCGGCCTGCTCGACCGAATGCGTCGAGCGACCAAGAACAACGTCCGGGCCCAGAAGCTGACGAGAAGCCATGACGGGCAGATCGCCTTGCCCGGTGTGGAAGACCGCCGCGCCGGTCAGCCGGGCGACGTCGGCTCGGTCGTTGACGGCCACCAGGGCGCCGTATTCCGCCGCGATCTCGAAGACCAGCGGCTGCAACTCGAGTTCGTCGCGCACGTCCAGGGTCTTGTCGCGCAACTGGATGATGTCGACGCCTCCGCTCAACACCGCGTGCAGAAAGCTCTCCAGGTCACCCCGCTCTCGCCTGGCGTCAGTGCAGAGATACACCTGGGCGGCCGCGAGCTGCTCGCGCCTGGGCTCGGTCGGATTCGAATTCACGACGACGAGTGTGCCACGCCCATGAGCTGCATCGACCGGGTGCGTCGTAGTCTGGAACCGTGCACGGGAGCCCTGCCCATGGGGCTGAGAGGGCCAGAACAGGGGAATCGCCCCTGGGCCGACCGTCGTACCTGACCTGGGTCATACCAGCGGAGGGAGCGCTCAGTGGTGAACGAGGGCGATGCCGCCGACGTCCTCGTCGTGGGATGCGGAATCATCGGGGCGTCGATAGCTTGGCAGCTGGCGTGCCACGGTCTCCGGGTCCGCTGCGTGGATCCGGCCCCCGGCAGTGGCGCCACGTATGCCGCAGCCGGAATGCTGGCGGCGGTCACCGAGACCACGTTCGGCGAGCACCACCTGATGCGCCTGAATGTCCGGTCCGCTGCCCTGTGGCCGGGGTTCGCCGCCGAGTTGGAGGCGGAGACGGGCCGGTCACCCGGCCTCCGGCGGACGGGCACCCTGACCGTGGCATTCGACGGCGGAGACCGCCAGCAACTCAACCGGCTGCGGGATCTGCAGCACCAATGGGGCCTCGACGCCCAAACGATCACCCCCGACGAGGCCCGCCGCAAGGAGCCGTCGTTAGGACCTCGGATCGCCGGCGCGGTCTGGGCGCCCGGCGACCATCAGGTGAACCCGCGTGCCGTTCAGAAAGGACTGCTTGCGGCCCTGAGCACCCGCGGCGTTGACATCGTCCATCGTCGCGTCGTCCGGCTGATGACGGATAACCAGCACGACGACGCGGACGCCGGCACCGTCACCGGTGTCGTTGACGATTCCGGCCAGGCACACCATGGCGGTCTTGTTGTTCTGGCGGCCGGCTGGAACAGTCGTCAGCTCATTCCCACCGCCGGATTCCTCCCGCACGCTGGCCGGGTCCAGCCGGAGCCCCCGGCACCGGCTACCCGCCCGGTCAAGGGCCAGGTCGTCCGCCTCGACTCAAGCAACGAGCCCGCATTCCGGTTGACGCGGGTCGTGCGCGGATTCGTCCAGGCCCGGCAGGTCTACTTGGTTCCACGAGACGACGGCGAGATCATCATCGGCGCGACCAGTGAAGAACAGCCGGACGACCGGGTCGTCACCGCCGGGGGCGTGTTCTCACTCCTCCGCGACGCACGCGCGCTGGTGCCGGGCATCGACGAACTGCCGATCACCGAGCTGACCGCTCGGGCCCGCCCGGGCAGCCCGGACAATGTGCCGCTGATCGGCGAGTCCGGTGTCGACGGCCTGATCCTGGCGACAGGGCACTACCGCAACGGGATCCTGCTGGCCCCGTTGACCGCCGGGGCGGTGACCAGCCGCGTGCTCGAGGGCACGTTCCCGGACTCCGTCGCCGCCGCGAACCCATCACGATTCACCCACACCCATGATCATGAACACTCGGCCGTGTGACCCGGCAAGTGTTCACGATCATGGGAGGGAGAAAGGACTACGCCGCATGAGTACCGAAGTCACCATCAATGGTGAACCGGCCGCCTTCGACGGGCCCACGTCGCTCCACGACGTCGTAGCGCGCAAGCTGCAGGGCACAGACGCCGCGCCAAGTGGTAAAGGCATCGCCGTGGCCGTCAATCAGGAAGTAGTGCCACGCGGCACCTGGGCGAGCACAGCGGTGCGCACCGGAGACCGCATCGAGATCCTCACCGCCACCCAGGGAGGCTGATATGAACATGTCCGAGCCTGGCTTAGCCGTCGAAGATCCGCTGGTCATCGCCGGAGAGACGTTCTCCTCCCGGCTGATCATGGGTACCGGCGGCGCGCCGAGCCTGCTGGGCCTGGAAACAGCGCTGATCGAGTCCGGCACCCAGCTGACCACCGTGGCGCTGCGCCGCGTCCAGACCGGTGCTGAAGGTTCGATCTGGGATCTGCTGCAGCGCAACGGAATCCGCGCCCTGCCGAACACCGCCGGCTGTTTCTCGGCCAGCGAAGCAGTGTTGACCGCCAAGCTGGGTCGCGAAGCATGCGAGACCGATTGGGTGAAGCTCGAGGTGATCGCCGACGACACCTCGTTGCTCCCGGACCCGATCGAGCTGGTCTCCGCCGCGCGCACGCTGGTCGACGACGGCTTCACCGTGCTGCCCTACACCAATGACGACCCCATCCTGGCACGCAAACTCGCCGACGTCGGGTGTGCCGCGGTCATGCCCCTGGGCGCTCCCATCGGTACTGGCCTGGGGGTGCTCAATCCGCGCAACATCGCCGCGATCGTGGCGGACGCACCGGTGCCGGTTGTCCTCGACGCGGGGATCGGCACCGCCTCCGATGCGGCGCTCGCGATGGAACTCGGCTGCGACGCGGTCCTGCTCGCCACCGCCGTGACCCGCGCGGCTGATCCGGCGCGGATGGCCCGCGCCATGCGACTCGCCGTCCAAGCAGGCCGGGACGCACACCTGGCCGGCCGGATACCACGCAGGGAGGAAGCACTCGCGTCATCGCCAGAGGGCGGCCGCGCCAATCTGGACCTGGCGCTTTGACATCACACGTCCGGAATCGCCACCCGCGGGAACAGCCTGGGACTCCGTGCGCCAAGATGATCACATGACGCGTCTCGACGTGGACCGTGCCACCGACGTCGTCGGGTCGGTGACCTTCGCGATGGGCGCCGCCTTGACGGTGGCCCCACGGCGCACAGCGCGCTGGCTCGGCCTCGGCGATCATGCCCGATTCGCCCGCGGGATCGGAGTGGCCGATCTGGTGCTCGCCCCAGGGCTATTCCGTGGGCGTCCTCGATGGCCATGGGTGGCCGCCCGGACCGCGCTTAATCTCGTCATCGCTCGGCATTACTTCAACGAGTCTCGTCAGCCCAGCGGTGATTCCACCGCGCGATACGGTGCGATGGGAATGTTGGCCCTGACTGCCGTGGACGGAGCACTGGCGCTACGTCTCCGGCGCTCAGAGCAAGCAACGCGGTCCAGCTGACACTGAGCACAGGGCCTTGGCATGCCGGGCGGCAATCAATCCACGGCTGCGATGTCCGATTCATTCAATACACAGGGCCGAAGCGGTGCCTAACGTTGACGGCATGACACCACGTATCGCCGTGATCGAACTAGTTGTTGAAGACATGGGTAGGTCGTTCGCGTTCTACCGCCGGCTCGGGCTCGACATCCCCGCTGACGCGGATTCGGAACCACATGTCGAAGTGGCATTGCCCGGTGGGCTGAAACTGGCGTGGGATTCGGTGGAGACGATCCGTTCGTTCGATCCGGACTACGAACAGCCAGGCGTGAGCCAGATCGCGCTCGCTTTCGAGTGCGAAGACCCGGACGGCGTCGACACAATTTTTGCCGAGCTCACCAACGCCGGGTACAAGGGCGAACGTGCTCCATGGGACGCGTTCTGGGGACAGCGCTACGCCACGGTGACCGACCCGGACGGCAACCACGTCGACCTCTTCGCCCCGCTTCCAGCTACGCCATGAGCTCACCGAACGTCACGCCGGAAAGGGATCTCACCTCCCGCGAAAGGTGCGCCTGGTCGGCGTAGCCGCTCAGCGCCGCTGCCTCGGCCGGTGCACGACCAGCCCGGCCGAGGCGCAGCGCGCGATGGAAGCGGAGGATACGGGCCAAGGTCTTGGGCCCGTATCCGAAGGCGTCGAGGCTGCGCCGATACAGCTGGCGCGAGCTCAATCCCACTGCGTCCGCCAGCTGGTCGACCCTGCTCCCCTGCTCGAGCAGGCGCACCGCATATCCGGCGAGGGCGTCCGCTGGCTCGGCCTGACGCAACCGGTCCGCCGCCAGCGACTCCAGGACACCAGCTGGGTCAGGCGCGTCGTGCACCCGTTCGAGGAGGTGTCTGACCTCGGCCGCGGACCACAGATCAGCAAGTGGAACAAGCTGGTCGCGCAGCTCATGTGCCCGCGCGCCTATCACCCTGGGCCCAACACCGCTGCCGAAACGCAGACCGGTAAAAGTGCACGGCAGCCAGGTGGTGACATGCGCGGTGGTGTCCGGCCCGGCCACATACAGCGCATCCCTGGCCAGGATCAGATCCATACAACCGTCCGGCAGCACCCGCACTTCTTGCCGGTGGGTGTCTGCCCGGCCCGTCCACACAACGGTGTGAGGTACCTGAGAAGGCCGTTCGGCGTACATACCTCGAGCATGACATCCTCGGCTGACAACTCTCCCGGCCGCGGCGTCCAGGCGGTCCCCCGTCCGTCGGCGTAGGTCCTGCGTAGACCGCACACGACCAATCGCATCACTCAGCGATGTTGCCGCCATCTCGGCTAGTCACCGGAAAAAGTCATGCCATCGGGCATTGCCAAGACAAGATCTGTCGGTAGGACTCATTTTCACAGGCGAGCCAAAATTGACGATCCCCGAAAATGAGGAGGCACGCCAATGGCCTCGTTACGTGCCATTCTTGCCGTGACCGCTACGACACTGCTGACCACCGGCCTGGTCGGCGCCGCAGCATCCTCGAACGCCACCACCCACCACAACTCCTCGGCCGCACAAGCCACTCCACAGCAATGCACCCCGGATCCGGCCACCCCGAAACAGCAGTTCCGGGCCATGTGGATCACGTCGGTCTACAACATCGACTGGCCGAGCAACACCGGCTTGAGCGCCGCTCAACAACAGTCGGAGTTCCGAGCCTGGCTCGACCTCGCCGAGGAACGGAATATGAACGCCGTGGTCGTCCAGATCCGGCCGACAGCCGACGCATTCTGGCCGTCCGACCACGAACCCTGGTCCCATTGGCTGACCGGCACCCAGGGCAACAGCCCTGGCTACGACCCGTTGGGGTTCATGGTCGCCGAAGCCCACAGCCGCGACATCGAATTCCACGCCTGGTTCAATCCGTATCGCGTCGCGACCCACACCAACCGGAACCAGCTAGCCGCGAGCCACCCGGTGCGGCAGAACCCGGACTGGGCCTTCGCCTACAACGGCCAGCTCTACTACAACCCGGGCATCCCGACGGTACGTGAGTTCGTCATCGACGCGATGATGGACGCGGTCGACGGATACGACATCGACGGCGTCCACTTCGACGACTATTTCTACCCGTATCCGGCCAGTGGTCAGAACATCCCCGACCAGGCCACGTACGACCAATACGGGTCAGGCTTCGACAATATCCACGACTGGCGGCGCAACAACATCGACTTGCTCGTCGAACAGATGAGTGACCGGATCAAGGCATCGAAGTCACACGTCAAGTTCGGCATCAGCCCCTTCGGCATCTGGCGCAACAGCTCCACGGACTCAAACGGTTCAGACACCAGCGGCCTGCAGTCCTACGACGCCATCTACGCCGACTCCCGCAAGTGGGTACTCGAAGGCTGGCTCGACTACGTCACCCCGCAGATCTATTGGGAGATCGGCCATTCAGCGGCCGACTACGCGGTGCTGGTCCCGTGGTGGTCCGACGTCGTCAGCGGCACTGACGTGCATCTCTACGTCGGGCAAGGCGCCTACAAGATCGGCAGCGGCGGCCCGTGGAACAGTGCTTCGGTCTTGAGCGACCACCTGAACCTGAACCGGAACCACTCCGAGGTGCTCGGCGACGTCTACTTCAGCGCCAACGACGTGCGGGCCAACCGCCACGGCGCCATCGATCGCCTCGTCAACGACCACTACTCCCGGCCGGCGATCTCCCCGGCCATGCCGCACCTGGGCAGCAGCGCACCCAACACGCCCACCATCAGCGATGCGACCCGCACCGGCAACGGCGTCTCGCTGACGATCGACGGGGCCGGCAGCTCGTACGCCATCTACCGCTTGGATGGCGATACGACAGCCGATCCATGTGACTTCGCGGATGCGTCCAACCTGGTCGGCACCACCCGGGCCGACGGGTCGGTCGGGACATTCACCGATACGACGGCCGGAGACCAGACCTACACCTACTATGCGACAGCGTTGAGCCGGAATCACCTCGAGAGCGAACCAAGCGACGCCGTGGTGGTACCGGCCGGCGCCGGCGACACGTGGTCGGCCACGGTCGACACCACCTCGGCCGCCTTCACCGCGAGCGAGAGCTGGGGATCGTCGTCGTGGTCGTCCGAGCGATTCGGCGACAGCTACCGGTTCGCCGAGCCGGTGTCGGCGAGCGACCCGGCCTGGTTCCGGGCCGAGATCCCGGCGACGGCCGACTACCGGGTCGAAGTCTGGTATCCGTCACACGCCGACTACAACAGCTCCACGCCCTACCTCATCGCCACCACCAGCGGAAACGAGACAGTCACCGTGGATCAGCGCACCAACGGAGGCCGCTGGGTCGACCTCGGCACGTTCCGGCTCCCCGCCGGTGACGGGAACGTCGTGGGTGTGAGCAGATGGAGCGCCGCCAGCGGATACGTCGTCGCCGACGCAGTACGGATCACCCGGTTCTGACGGCAGCGCCGCTACTCCGCCGCCGGTACGGCCGCAGTCCTCTGCGGCCGTACCGGCGCGGGTACGGATAGGCTGTGGTCATGTCGGTGCCCAGCTTGCTCGGCGGACTCGCCGTTCTCATCGGTACCGTCAGCACGCTTACCGATCCCTCCGGCCTCGCGGCCATCACCATCGCCGCCGCGGCGGTGTTGTGCGTCTTGGTCCTCGTACAGCGGGCCGTTCCGCTGCCGGATGACACCACCTTCGTCGCCTCGGCGATACGCCAGCAATCAGCTCGCGTCGCGCATCTCCCTCTGAGTGATCCCGACGCGCCAGGACGTCCCCGGCCCAGAGCACCGTCCACCCCGGCCTGGGCCGGGTAGCGCTGAACGTCTCGTGAACTGCTGTTCCCGAGGCGCGCGATCGACGGTGCCCTTCGGACCGGCAGTCAGAATCCTCTGACGCGCTCTTCCGGGCACAACTGTCAGCAACACCACGGTCCTTCTCGTCGCCATCTCTCCGCCGACGAAAGGCTCGTTCCGTGTACTCGTTTCCTCCTCTCGCCGCCGGTATCGGCGCGCTCCACACCGTCGTGACCGGCCTGATCACGCTGCTCACCCCGCTCCTCGGCACGGGGAGCGCCGCAGGCGCGATCATCGTCCTGACCATCGCCATCCGCCTGATTCTGACCCCGTTCGGCTTCGCGCAGGTACGCGCCGAACAACACCGGCTCCGGCTTGCCCCGCAGGTTCGTGACCTGAAAAGGCGGTATCAGCACAACCGCCAGAAGCTGCAGCAGGAGATCACGAAGCTCTACACCACCGCAGGCACCTCGCCGCTCGCGGGTTGCCTGCCGACGCTGGCCAAAGCACCCGTGTTCACGGTTGTCTACGGCCTCTTCCTCACCGACGACATCCACGGGCGGCCAAACGACCTACTCGAGGCACCTCTGGCCGGTGTGCCGCTCGGTCTCCGGTTCGCCGACGCGGCCGGCACCCCGGACATGATGATCTTCGCGCTCCTGATCATTCTTCTCGGCGTGGTCGCTTGGGCCAGCGTCCGCCTCGCCACCGCGGCGCAAGCGGCATCGCCCGACATGCCCGGCGGTGCCGTGGTTCGATACCTGCCTTACGCGACGATGCTCATCGCCGGCATCGTCCCGCTGGCCGCCGGCCTCTACCTGTTGACCACGACAGCGTGGACGGCCATGGAGCGGGCGTTGTTCCGCCGGTTTCTCACCGGATCCGTGATGGTCAAGACGACAAGGCCATAGACACGTACTTGGTCTCCAGGAACTCCTCGATACCCTCGAAGCCGCCCTCACGGCCGAAACCGCTGGCTTTGACGCCACCAAAGGGGGCGGCGACGTTGGAGACGATGCCGGCGTTCAACCCGATCATGCCTGTCTCGAGCCGCTCACACACCCGGATCGCGCGCTCCAGGTCCTTCGTGTACACGTAGCTGACCAGGCCGTACTCGGTGTTGTTCGCCATGGACACGGCCTCGTCATCGGAGGAGAACGTCGTGACGGGAGCCACTGGCCCGAAGACCTCCTCGGCCAGGATGCGCGCTTCCGCGGGCACATCGCCCAGGACCGTCGGCTCGAAGAAGTAGCCGGCTTCCCCGGTCCGGGATCCGCCTGTGAGCACCCGGGCACCACGGCTGACCGCGTCACCCACGAGGTCCTCGACCCCGTCCCGCTGCTTCGCGTTGATCAGGGGCCCCACCTCGACGCCCTCCTCGGTGCCACGGCCGACCCGAAGCTCGGACAAGCGCGCTGCCAGCCGTGAAGCGAATTCCCCGGCGACCGACTCGTGCACGTGGAACCGGTTGGCCGCCGTGCACGCCTCGCCGACGTTGCGCATCTTGGCCTTGAACGCGCCCTCGATCGCGGCATCGAGGTCGGCGTCGTCGAACACCAGGAACGGAGCGTTGCCGCCAAGCTCCATGGAGACCTTGAGCACTTGCTCGGCCGACTGCTCGATCAGCTTGCGTCCCACCTGCGTGGATCCGGTGAACGAGAGCTTGCGCAGCCGCGGGTCGCGGATGAGCGGCTCGGAGACCTGACCCGCTGAACTGGTCGGAACCACGTTCAGGACACCGGCCGGCAATCCGGCCTCAGCCAGGATGGACGCCAGCGCCAGCATCGACAGCGGCGTCTCAGCCGCGGGTTTGACCACCATCGTGCAACCCGCCGCTACCGCTGGGCCGATCTTGCGGGTGCCCATAGCCATCGGGAAGTTCCACGGAGTGATGAACAGCGATGGACCAACCGGCTGCTTCATCGTCAGCAACCGGCTGCCACCCGCGGGAGCAACCGAGTAACGCCCAGCGATCCGGACCGCTTCCTCGGAGAACCACCGGAAGAACTCCGCGGCGTAGTTGATCTCCGCCCGGGACTCGGCGATCGCCTTCCCCATCTCCAAGGTCATCACCAGGGACAGATCATCGATTCGGTCCATGATCGCTTCATAGGCGCGGCGTAGCACCTCCCCTCGTTCACGGGGCGGTGTCGCGGCCCACGACTGCTGCACATCTACCGCCGCGGCCAATGCGTCCATACCGTCCTCGGGCGAGGCGTCCGCAACAGTGGTCAACACCTTGCCCGTGGCCGGATCTTCGACGTCGAGCCGTGCGCCCGAACGAGCCTCCCGCCATTCACCCGCGATGAACAACCCGGTCGGAACCTGGCTCAGCACTGCCTGTTCTTGGTCGGACACGGTCTCAACCCCTTTGGTCTCCGTGGACTTTGTGCCAGCGTCCTGCACACCGTGGCTCATAGCGCTCGTCTTGCAGGACACAGTGGGTAGTCGCGTCTAACACGCTACCCACCCGCGCCGAGCACGCACGTGTCGCACCCGGCACGCCCGTTGCCGGCCAGGGACCGATGTCGTGTTCACGACGTCGCCGAACCTCGCTAGAAGCTCCATCCGGCCCGGCATCGCGGAAACCGGCAACTAGACTTATCCGATGCCCGGCCGCGGATCGATGCCCCCTGCCATTTCCGTCGGGATCAGCACCGCGGCGGTGGGCGCCGCGCTCACGTTCACGATCTGGTGGTTCGCGCTGCGAACTCACAACGGTCAGCTGACGGACTGGATGGCCTTTGAAGGCCTGATCACTTTCCTGCAGCAGAACGATCTACGAGGGATCGAAACACTACTCGGCAGCCTTCGGATACTCGCTACGCTCATCTTGCTCCTGGCTGCCGCGCTGCTCGTGATAGCGCGGCGGCACTGGCTGGTCGCGGCGCAAGTGGTCGCCGTCGTGGTCGGGGCTAGTGCCACGGGCTCGCTCATGGGCCAGTTCAGCCCGAACTTCTTCCAGCCTCAGGCGCTGACGTCCTTCCCGTTCACCGACTCCGTCGACCTCATGACCGTATTGTTCGCATCCGCGGCGGTGGCCGTCATCATGGCCACCCGGCCCGCGAACCGTGCCGTCGTCGCGGTGCTGTGCGCGGGTCTCGTCGGCGTCCTGACGGCGGCTCAGCTCGTGTCGTACGCGCAACGGCCGTCGATGGGAATCATGGCGCTGCTGGTCGTCACCACGTGGACCGGACTCGTCGTCGCGGGTACGGCCATCGCCAGGCGCCGAGGGCTGAACCTAGCCGCCCCAGAGGGCCCACCTGCGAGTAAGGCGAACACCGCCGTCGGTGTCCTCGTCTTGGTGCTCTTCGGCCTGGCGGCGGGCGCGACAGCCGTGGTCCTGATGGTCCAGTGGCACGCCGGTTCGTTGCCGGCCACCGGTCGCTATGGATACGAGATCCTGTCCTTCCTCGGGCCGGCTCTCGCCGTCGGCGCCACCGCGTGCCTGACAGCCGCGGCCAACCTCGTCACGGTTCAGGCCGGCGGTCATATTCGTCCGGCTGGCGGACAGCCGGCTCACCCGGCCGGGCCGGATCAGACAGATCAGCCCGGACGCCCGGACGTTCCCGCTGGGCAACAGCGCGACCATGATCACCGGATGACGGAGACAACCTAGACGATCACCACGTGTATACCGCGTGAAGACCGGTCTGGCAGGGTGTAGTCATGGCTGAAGACACCCACAGATCCGTTTCCGTCCAGCGAATAGCCGAGAAGCAATTCATCGCCACCAACACACGGGGTGGAATGATCACCTTCGGCGAAGGCCGGGACAGCGAGTTCACCCCCGTCGAGCTGCTGCTCACCGCACTTGCCGGCTGCGCGGGGATCGACGTCGACACATTGACCAGCAGACGTTCCGAACCGGATTCGTTCACGATCGAAGCCACCGGTGACAAGATCCGAGACGACTCCGGCAACCGGATGGAGAATCTCGAGATCGTGTTCAAGGTCGAGTTCCCCGAGGGTGAGCGCGGCGACGAGGCGCGCAAGGTGCTACCGGACGCGATCGCGAAGTCGCACGATCGCCTGTGCACCGTCAGCCGCACCGTCGAGCTGAAATCACCGGTCAAGACTCGCAGTGAATGACCTGCTCAACACCATCACCGGCGGCATGGTGCGCTAGGTCGCGCGGCCCGGAACTCCCCGGCACCTCAGCTCACCACCGAGCCGGCAGCGATCGGCGCGCCATGCCCGTCCAGGCAGTTCTCACCGCTCACCCGCGGCAAACACCTGCTCGATCACCCTCATGTTCGCGATCGCGTCCTCCGGTGGCGTCGGCTGCGGCACACCCTCGCGGATCGAGGTAGCGAACAACTCACCCTGGATGCGGTACTGATCGGCCGCGGGAACGTGGAAGACCTCGATACCGGGCGACATCGGCGGGTTCCCGCCCGCGGTGTGGATGAGCCGGGTCGGCTGGTCGGGTGGGATGTTGAACGGCACTTCCACGAGTAGCCGTCCCTCCGAGCCCAGCAGATGTATCCGCTGATCAGGCTCGAGCTGGGTAGAGCACACGAACGACGTCTGCCCACTGCCGAAGGTCAACACCGCCGAGGTCAGGACGTCGGTTTGGAAGACCGGGTCACGATGGATCGCAGCCTGCACATCGCTCGGCTCACCGCCGAACATCATCCGTGCCACGTTGATCGGGTAGCACCCGATGTCCATCAATGCCCCACCGCCGAGTTCGACGACGTTGCGGATGTTGGCCGGGTCGGTGTTGTTGTAGGCGAAGATGCCCTGGATGGCTTTGAGCTCACCGATGCGCCCCTCCGCCACCAGCTCCCGGGCCCGCACCCAGGAAGGATGGTGGCGATACATGAACGCCTCCATCAACATGACCCCGGCATCCGCGCAGGCCGTGACCATCTTGACGGCTTCCTCGGAGCTCATCGCCAGCGGTTTCTCACACAAGACGTGTTTGCCCGCCGCCGCCGCGCGAAGCGTCCACTCCGCGTGCAGATTGTTGGGCAGCGGGATATAGACCGCCTCGATCTCGGGATCGTCCAGCAGTGCCTGGTAAGACCCGTAGTGACGAGGGATGCCGAGCTGCGCCGCGGCCTCGGCGGCACGATCACCATCTCGGGACGCGATGCCGTGGATCACACAGTTCTGCGCTTGCTGCATCGCGGGGATCACCTTCTTGGTGGCGATCGCCGCGACGCCCAGCACTCCCCACCGAACCGGCTCGGTCATCTTCGGCCCTCCATACGACGACGCTCCCGTTGCCGCACCCACCGTATAGGGCTCGCCACCGGCCGCCATTAGCCGTCGCACATATGGCACATCACGATCACGCCTTGGCGGGAACTAGAAAACGCTTTGGAAACGAGGGACCTTCGTCCCTTCCGTTGGCCCGCTACTCCCCCTAGGCTCGCCCGACGTCATCGTTCTTCAGGGCGGAGCCATGACAGACAACGAGATCGGTGGTTCATAAATACAAGCCACCGAGACCGGAACCGCAGGATGGGAGCAGATCACCGGCAAGGCGCTGGTACTGGCCGACGGCCGTCTTCGCCGCGTTGGTGGTAGGCGTCGGTTCCGGGACAAGAACTCACCGATGATCATGAACACTTCGTGACCACATTGGTCATGAAGTGTTCATGATCATGGGGAAGGGTGGGTGGCCATCACGTCGCGCACCGATTTGCGCATGCGGGATAGGTCCGCCTCGGACAGCGTTTCGGGCCGCTCGAACTCGGCTGCGACATGCCCTGGCGCCCGGAAGACCGCGACCCGGTCGCCGACGGTCAGCGCCTCCTCGATCGAGTGGGTGATGAAGACGCCGGTCTTGCCCTCATCTTTGACCAGCCGGAGGAACTCGCCACGTAGCCGTTCGGCCGTGAGTTCGTCGAGGGCGCTGAACGACTCGTCGCACAAGATGATGTCCGGGTTGAGTGCGAAGCAGCGTGCGATTCCGACCCGCTGGCGCATGCCCCCCGACAGCTCGTAAGGGTAGGCCTTCTCGCGCCCCTCCAGCCCCAGCCGGGCCAGCCAGTCGCGGGCGATCGCTGCGCGGTCGGATTTGGAAACGCCTTGATACTCGAGGCCCAAGGCCACGTTGTCCTGCGCATTGCGCCAGGGCAGCAACCGCCCGTCCTGGAAAACCACCGCGATCCGGCCCTTCAAAGCTTCGAAGTCACCGTGCGGATCCATACCTTGAACGCTGACGGTTCCCGACGACGCGGCGAACAGTCCGAGAAGGAGGTTGAACGCCGTTGACTTCCCGCAGCCGGTCTGCCCGACGATGGCCACCATCTCACCGCGGGACACGGCCAGATTCAGCCCGTCGAGCGCCTGCACCCGGGTGCCGTCGCCGGTGACGAAGACCTTGCTGACGTCATCGAACGTGATGACCGCATCCTGGCTCCCGCCCGCACACCCTCGGTGAGGCGCACCGCCTCACTCATCAGCGAACCACTGCCGCCTACTTGGAATTGTCCGGTATCGAACTCGGTGTTGTACGAGTCCGGTGGGCGCTGGACGAAGCTGATGTCCAGTCCGTGCTCGAGGTCGAAGCGTTGGTCGGCGATCACCGCGGGGAGAAATGCCCCGAGCGAAGGCGGCTGGAACGCCACGATCTCAAGCGGCGTGGCATCACCGGCCGCCACGTCGCCATCGCCGTTGCCGTCTGCACATCGGGCGCCCCGAACGGCGCACAGGTACCCGCCCGCAGCCCGCACACGTACCGCATCCCTTATGACACAGGCAGCGGCACGTATCGATACGTCTGGCTCACCGACCGCTCGTGGTCCGGCTCGTGCCGCCAGCTGACCCTCACCACGGACGACGGAGGCATCCACACAGCACGTTTCCGGTTCGAATGACCGTGGCCTGAGCCTATGCGAGCAAAAGCAGGCACTTGGCCGCCAACAGGGTGAATAAGAGGCAATTCAGCTGAGCTGGAGCCTTATCCAGCCTCCCGGAGCAGTTCTCGGATCATCTCAACGCTGTCAGACCCACCTGGCATGATTCGAACACATGATCTAAGAACGGCTCTCCACACGGGCTTACTTTGCCAGGATCGCATGCCTGGCGCAGCATGCCGACGGAACCTGACAGGGAGGCAGGGACGTGCAGCACAACCCACCCGCCTACACCTTCACCAGCACCGCCACCCGAGACGGCGTGTTCTGGATGGTCCAGTGTGACCAATACCCGTCCGTGCGCTCCAAGGTTCGGCTGCTGGCGCAGGGCGTACGTCATCAGCGATACGCCATCGCCGCACTCCTCGGCGTGCCGGAGGCTCGTATCAGCGTCGATGTCCGGCCGATCCTGCCGGCTTGCGCCGAGAAACACATGGCCCGGGCTCGTGAACTCCGGGCCGACGCGGCGCGGGCCAATCGAGCCGCGGCGGAGGAGTCCCGCGCCGCCGCGCGGGCACTGGCCGAGGCACAGCTGTCGCTTCGCGACATCGGCACCGTCCTCGGCATTTCGTTCCAGCGCGCGCACCAGCTCATCAACTCATGAAGGAGCCGCAGTGGAGACTGCATCCGTGAAACCCATCGGCGTCCGGCCGGGCGCCGCTCCGTCAGCCGTCGTTGCCGCACCCCAAGCCCTGGCCGGGCGCCACGAAGGTTCCTTTGCCGTGCACGGTCAGAATCAGGCCGCGCTCTCGCAATTCCACCATCGCTCGCCGCACGGTCAGGTACGCGACGCCGTACTCGTCGGCAAGGACCCGTTCCGATGCCAGCCGGGAGCCAGAGTCGAATTCGCCGCCCTTGATTCGCGCAGCGAGATGGTCCGCAATTGCCACGTAGAGCAGTTCGTGGCGCTCCGGGCCGAACACTGGCACGTCACTCATGTGCTCACTCTAGAGTCTGGCCGTTAAGAGACGTCATAGGAGCTATGCGGACTTATGCAAAGCTTATACTTGGATCATGGTCGTCACCCGACGGCAGGGGCACTTGCGTCAACACTCAGCGGGCGGCACAGGGGTGAACTTTACGGGCACGAAGCGATGGTGGGAGGGGCCACTGCTAGCCACGGCGTTTTCCGGCTCTCCGCAACTCCGGTTCATCAGCATCACCGCCCTGAGGCGCGGGTAGGGAGCACACATACATGCAGAATCTCTGTTACGGCTGCCTGGGCGAACACACAAGATGGCGCGGGCCGAAATACGGGTGGCTGTGCCTGCGGTGTTTCTCCGAAACCACCCAGCCGGCCGTTCAGGTGGCGAATGCAGGCGACGATGCGGGTGAGAAGCCGCCCGGTCCTCGAAACTTGCCAGTCGTCACCTGCACGGAGAAAGACAAAACCTGGACCCTGCACATCCTCGACCCAGAATCCGAGGAGGTCACCGAACGTCACAGCCTCGGCACCGACCTCGATCCGGAGCAAGCGGTTGACGAAGCCAAGTGGCTGCTCAGCAAGAAGAACTGGTCCGGCGCGCCGTACACGTCCTGACCCGGGCGGCAATCCGTGCCGTTCAGTCCACCAGCACCGTTCTGGCGCTACGCACCGTGAAGCCCTCCGATGCTTCGTAGACGAGCGGCTCGATATCGGTGATCGGCGGGATCCCCTCCACGGTCAGGGTGATGGTCCAGGTCGCAGTGAGTTCCACCCGCCCTTCCCCCGCGACGGTGAAGACGGCGCGCACCGGGTAGTGGTCGGGAGTGGCCACCGGATCGGTGCCGTCGTAGCCCCGCCCGGGGCCGCTGCCGGCCTCGCCATTGCTCCACTGCCAGCCAAAACTTGGCACCGCGTCCACCGTCCCGGGCAGTGGATTCTCGATGTCGAACCCCACCGCACCCGGATCAGGGGTGGCTGCCAGCACCGGAAGATTCACCACCGCGTTCACCGCCGGGGCGACATCGATCTCCGGGCGGGCGATATTCTCGTAATGCTCCTCGATGATCGTCGTAATCTCCGCCTCGAAGTCCGCCAGCGGAATCGGATCGCCCACCGTACTCACCCGGCAGATCCGTTCCCGGCCGGGCCACGGCTCCCACGTGTCCTCAACACTCTGCCGCCTGAACACCAAGGTGTCATACCCCATCGAATCGCCGGCCTCGCACAACGCATCGACGCACAAGACGTCGTCCTCCGGCCGATCCGGATGGTTCCTCCCGCACGTCACCACATAGCGAACCGTCCACACCACGCCTCCATGCACCTCGGTCGCCTCATTGCTCGAAGCCTCCGGGTAGAACGTGCGTGTCGCGCTGTCGTACCTGTATCCCACACCCCCACCATCAGGACAGGGCAGGGGGCGCCCGAAAGAATCGGTCCCACAATCCACCGCCCGGCTGGCCGGTGCAGCTGCAAATATAAACGCTATAACTAATAGCACACCCCAGAGATGCTTATTCAAGGAAGCACCTCGTCCTTAATTAGCACCCAACCATTCGGCGCATCATCCACAGCGTGGTAGATTACCTGCAGTTCTTGGGTACTCTCAAAGCGCTGAACGGAAACGCCATCCTCGTTGAGCAACCTCGCGTCGGCAGAAGAGGTTGTGGCAACAAAAATCACGACATTGCCATTTACGGTCAAGAGCTCGACGCCATCCAGCGTTCCTAAGTCACCTTCGTACGTTAGAGCATCCTTATGCACGCGTTCAGCCAATTCATAAACCGCTGCACAGGACATACATGTCTCGCTGAAATAGTCTCGACTTCTCACCAGCGCCTCTTCTGAGGTCCAGCTTTCGTTGACGAGATCGATGTATTCCTCGAAAAACTCGGTGATCTCGGCTTCCAGCGCTTCCGTGGGATCAACAGTCGGCTCGGCGGTTGTCTCGGGCGTGGGAGTCGGCTCGGGGGTGGCCGTGTCCTGGGGTGTTGACGTCGGGGTCGGAGCGGCGGCGGAATCGTCGCCCCCTGCACACCCCGAAAGCAACAGGGCGGCCAGCGCGGCAGCGACGAATACCGGCATACCCGACCCGGACCGGACCATTCGACCGCGCTGCACCCTGCGGTTGCCCGGTTCAGCCGCGGCGCCTTCTTGATCATGCATGCACGGAGAGTAAACGCTGCGGCATGCGGACGCCATCGGCTTGTCCACAGGCGTCACAAAATGGATATCGGGCTGTCGCCGGCCGGGTGATTCGCCCCGTATTGCCACAGGGCGCATTCGCCCACGAGGAGGCTGAGCGCGCTCGGCAACGCTTTAGTGCCCGCCGCCCATGGCCCCACCTATCGACAAATGGCGCGGCCCGGCACAAGGTGCGCCTTGCGTCAATGACTCGACGCGGCGAGACCGGCCCCGCCCCCACAACGCCTTCAGGACCGCGGCGCTTACTCACCCGATCACCTGCTCACGCCATCCGCTTCACCTGTAGCAATGCGAATCCGGTAGCCGCACCCACTCGCCGTACAAGCAACCGGCCCCGGCGCGCGCCCTGGCCATGGATGCCGCCACCAGCAACACCAAGGCGGAAAGGGCTTGCATGCTATTTGACCACCGCAGATTTATGTACTCCTTGAGCCCGTCCCTATTCGATGTTTTCTCGATCGCCCCGACCCAGCCATGAAGATCCTGCGGCGATTCACCGGGTATTCAAAATTCTTTTCGGTCGAAGGGGTTGCTTCCAACGTTTCAAGCCGTTATGTTCATCTCTACTCAGAGATGGGATGCCCGTCACGAAGCAAGGGGAGGAGGGCTCGCAGTCCGCTGCTGCCCTCAACATGCCTGGTCAGGTCGTTATCTGAGGCGCCGTCCAGGGCACGGAGATCGGCAGTGGCTTGGCCACACTGGCAAGAAAATAATTCTCACCAGGTCTGTCTGCCGCATCGCGCAATAGCGGCTTTCACAACGAAACAACGCTCCCAACCACGGAGACCGTCAGCGGCCCCGGTTGACTCATGACCTGAGATATACCCGGAGGTGAGTACCGTGCGAATATCAGCGACAAGGCCCGAAGAGTCCGAAACTGACGACGCGAGGGAAGGTACGCATTCCCCCACGTCATCCGTTCCGGCACCGGCCCGTCGCTCGGTCGCGGAGTTCACCGGCGTCAGCAAGAAGTTCGGGTCCGTCCAAGCACTCCACGAGGTAGACCTGCGGGTGCGGTCCGGACTCGTCTACGGCGTTCTGGGTCCCAATGGTGCCGGTAAGACCACTCTGTTGCGCGTCGTACTCGGCCTGGTCCGCCCCGACGCCGGCTCGGTCACGGTGCTCGGCCACCGTCCCGGGCAGCCGGGCGCGTTGGCTCATATCGGCGCGCTCATCGAGTCGCCCGCCTTCGTCCCTCATCTGTCCGGCCGAGCCAACCTCCGGGTGCTCGCCCGCGCCCGCGGTCTGCCCGACGACGAGGTAGCCCGCGTGCTGCGGGTCATGGATCTGCAGGATCGGGCCGACGAACGTTTCCACGGCTACTCGCTTGGTATGGGGCAGCGACTAGGTGTAGCCGCCGCACTCCTCGGCAATCCGCCGCTGCTGATCCTCGACGAACCCACGAACGGCCTCGACCCCCAAGGCGTCGCCTCGATGCGGGAATTCATCCGCCGGCTCGGCGAAGACGGCACCACGGTGTTGCTCTCCTCCCACCTGCTCAGCGAGGTGCAGCAGATCTGCGACCGCGTGGTCGTCATCAATCGCGGGCGAGTGATCGCGGACGACACAGTCACCGCACTGCGCGACCACTCAGGCACCACCGTTCTCAAGGTGTGGGTATCCCCCGTTGAACAGGCCGGCCAGGTCCTTGATCAACACGCGAGCGAGGCGGGGGTGACGCTGGTCGAAGACAGCGATGATCCGTACTGGCGGCTGGAGACCACACCCGAGACCGTCCCTGAACTGGTCAACGCACTGGTCAAGGCTGGGATCGCGGTCTACGAAGTCCGCCGTGAACGCCCCAGCCTCGAAGACGTCTTCTTCGGCCTGACGCGTGACGAGACCACCGACGCAAGCGTGCCGCCGGAAGGAGTCCAGCCGTGATCAACGCGTTCGCTTCCGAGACCACGCTCCTGCGCAACCGTCCGATGCCGCTGGTCGTAGGCGGCGGATGGGTCGCCATGGTGCTCGCCTTCGCCTTCGGGGTGCCGTACATCGTCTACTCCACGCTGGACCCCGTCGACGCGCAAGCGGATCGTGCCGACCTGCTCGACGCCCTGGTGCCAGCATCGCTGGACGCTACGTCGGCCAGCAGTTATCCGCTGTTCGGCGGCGCGCTCATGCTGATCCTGGGCGTGCTGATCACCGGGCCCGAGTATCGCTGGAACACGTGGACGGCCCGGTTCACCCAGGGCCCGAGCCGCACGCAGGTGATCCTGGCGAAGGTCGCCGCCGGAACCGTCGCGGTGTTCGTCATCGCGGTGGTTGTAGTTCTGGCGTCGGCGGCCGCATCGATGCTGATCGCCACCATCGAGGGCGAATCGCTGATCTTGCCACCAGCGGGTGACGTCCTGGCCTCGGTCGGCGCCGCCACGCTGATCTCCACAGCCTGGATGACCGTCGGGGCCGCGCTCGGGGTGATCTTCCGTGGCACCACCGTCGCTCTGGCTGTCGGCCTGTTGTGGACACTCGGGCTGGAGAACGCCGTCTCCGGGCTGGCCGGGATGTTCAGCATGCTCGAGCCGCTGCGAGCGGTTCTTCTGGGACCGGCCAGCGGATCGCTGGTGGCCAGCCTCGGCGCCCGCACCCAGGGCGACGGCGGAACCCCGGGCGTCGTCGATTACGTCAGCGCGCCTGTCGCCTGCCTCGTACTGGCTGCCTACATCGCGCTCAGCACCACGGTCGCGGTCGCCGTCATCCGGCGCCGCGACGTCACCTGAACCCCCACCCCCTGGGAGCCCCCGTGACTGCTCAGACCACCGCACCCTCGGTACCAACAACGACGCGCCCCCGGGTGCGTCAGGACGTGGCATTCCTCGAAACGCTCGACGGTGTGTACGTGCGCAGCCCGGACAACGCATTCGTCTTGCGCGGCGCCGGCGCCTATCGCTACCTGTCGGCCCTGCTACCGCACCTCGACGGATCCACCACACTCGACGATCTCGTGTCCGGGCTGCCCGAAGGGCACGGCGCCTCGGTGCGCTCGCTCCTCGGCACGCTCGCGGCCCGCGGGGTGATCGCCGACGGCCCGGATCTGCGGGAGTTGTACGACGCCGAGACCCGCAGCCGATACGCCAGCCAGCTCGCGTTGCTCGATCATCACGGCGACGACGGCACCGGCTTCGCGCGCGCCGTGAACGCCCGGGTCGCGCTCGTGTGCGACGACCACGCGGCGGCTGGCATGCTCGCCGAGGCACTCACGGCCAACGGCGTGGGCAGCGGCGGCGACGGATTCGTCCGCGTCGTCGACACGATCGATGTGAAGGACTGCTTGGTCGAAGGGCTCGATCTGGTTGTGCTCGTGGCCATCGACCGGCCGCACCCGAGCCTGCTCACCGTCGGCGATACCGCACACTGGCACGGCGCGGATTTCGTTTCCGTGGTCCGCGTCGGCGACCAGATCGTGCTCGGCCCCCACGACGACGCCACGACGACGGCCGGCGTCTCGTCCGCCCTGCTCCGCATGAGCGACAACGGCATCGCCGGCACCGAGGCGATCTGGCAGGCGGCGGGGCTGGGCAGCGAGCACAGTGTGCCCGGGCCCGCGCTGCCCGGTAACGCCGCCCCGATCGCGCTCAGTGTCGCCGGTTTCGAGATCTTCAAGATCCTCACCAAGGTGATCCCCAGCGACCTCACCGGCTCGGCGGTGATCGTGGATCCGCACCGGCTGACCGTGTCGACCGAGCCAGTACTCCCTCACCCCGCCGTCACCGGCGCGGACACCCCACGCGTGCTGGCGGGCCAGCCGGTCGGTTTCGAGGACGTGGAAGAACTCGACGATCTGGGCGCCGTCGATGTCGAGGAGGCTTACAAGCGGTTCGAGCGGGCCGTTTCCGCCACGGTCGGCATCATGCGCGAATTCGACGACGATGCCGTGGCGCAGATCCCGGTCAAGGTCGCCCGGTTGGACAGCCCGTCGGCGGCGACCGAGCCTATTGTGACTTTCGGCTCCGCGACCGTCCTCGAAACCCGGCTGGCCGCGCTGGAAGAAGCCGCGGCCCGCTACGCGCTCGCGATCCAGCGCCGCGTCCAGCTTCTGCCAGCGCCGGTCTCCGGCGCCACCAAGGTGCGCACCGAAGCTGTCCAGACGTGGCTCGGCGCGGAACCGGCCCGGCCGGCCTCGGTAGCCGCAGTCGATCTGACCGCGGGCGTCCCGCTGGCCGTCGAGCGGGCTGCCGTGCTGGCCGGACCGTGGGATGCCGATGCCGCGGTCTTCGAGCCGGCGCTGACCGGGCTGGCCGCTGGGCCATCGCCGGCCCATGCGGCCGGACGTGCCTTGGTGGACGCGGTGGCCGGGATAGCTGTCGGCGCCGTCGCCCGCGGTGAGCTCCCACTGCATCCAGTCGGTCCGGACGTGTTCAGCCAGCTCGAGCCCGAACAGCGCAAACACCTGCGTCTGCTGATCAATGAGATCGAACTCGACGGGACCAAGGTGGACCTGTTCACCGGCCGGAGTGTGCTCCCGGTGGCGGCGGTGCGTCTTCGCGACGGCCAGGACCACGCCGTCGCCCGGGCATCGACCTCCTGGTTCACGGCGATCCATGACGCCCTGCTCACCATCGCCGGTGCCCGCCAACTGGCCGAGGCGTCGGCTGATCCCCGGTACGGCCACCGGAGTGAGCCACCGGCCGGGCCCACCAGCCGCCAGCTGACAGGCATCGACCTCGGTGCCGCCATGGTCGGCGGCCCGGCGATCGAACTTCCCGAACCCGCTGCCCCCACCGGAATCCTGCTCGCCCTCAACGAGCAGGGCAGGAGGGCCGCGCTCGTGGATCTCACCCCACCGGATCTGGCCGGCATCACATCGGTCGCCCGGGTCCTGGTGTATCGCCACGGGCCGGCCCACGAGTGAAGGGAGATGTCCATGACGCAGACCGCGACCAGCCTGAGCAGCGAACTCCTGGCGCTGGAGACGGTCACCTTCGAAGTGGAGGAGATCGCCGACGTCGGCCAGGACGCGGCCGGCTGGTGCAGCTCTAGCACCAGCACATCGAGCTGTTCGTCGTGCAGCACGTCCAGTTGCTGCGGCTGTTCGAGCTGCAGTTGCAGCAGCACGAGCTGACAACGGCACCGCACTACCGCACCGTCCACGCGTAGTTCCCGGCAGTTCGCGGGACTCCCGTGCTCCGCCGCCACCCCCGCGGCGGACCCGCACTCATCGGGAAGGAGGTGACCACCGTGGCTCTCTACGACGAACTACTCGATCTAGAAACAGCGACGTTCGAGGTCGAAGACATCACCGATGTCGGCCAAGACGCAGCCGGCTGGTGCAGCTCTAGCTGCTCCTGCTCCAGCTGCTCGTCGTGCAGCACATCCAGCTGCTGCTCCACGAGTACCAGCACCGGCTGTGGCGGCGGCTGATCGCCGGCACCGCAAAGTACTCCGTCGCACGAAACGAAAGGAGGAAACATGTCGGCCAAGACACTCGGCATGGAGTTACGCGATCTCGAAGCGGTCACGTTCGAGATCGAGGAGCTCGCGGACCCGTCCATGGACATGGCGGCCAGCTCGTCGTCGTGCTCGTGCTCCAGCTGTTCGTCCTGCAGCACGTCCAGCTGTTGCAGCTGCAGCACCAGCACATCCAGCTGCGGCTGAGGGGTTCCGCGAACCTCTGAGCCGCTGAAGAAGGATGCTGCGGGCCACCGGATCTGGCCCGCAGCATCCCCTCCCAGTTTCCCCTATCCGGCGTGAGAAAGGCGTAAGCCGAATGACGACGTTGACGACACTCGACGCGCAGCTCGACCCGGGGACGAAGAGTCTGCTCAGCGACGTAGGCCAGCAGATCGCCATGCAGCTTTCGCCGCGCGCGGCCGCCGCGTGCCGCGCGCTCGACGTCGCGATGCTCGGCACTCCAGGGCGATCGGCTCGGCTCACCGTGCCCACCGCGGACGCTCACCACCCGCTGGCCACGGATACCGGCGACGACGCTACAGGTGCCAGCCGGGTCAGCGTTCGGCTGTATGCGGGCACCGTCGTCGTGGCCGCCACGCCCGGCGCACCCGGCCCGTGCCCCAGTTGCCTGGACCGCCGGTGGACAGTCTGCCGGCCCATGCTCGAACGACGTATCCTCGACGATCCCTACGGCGCGGTGGCCACGGACGCTTCGCCGCCGGGTCCACATGTGCTGGCCATCGCGGCTCGGCTGGCCGAAACGGCCGTCGCCGCCGAGCCCGGCGGTCCGGGATATCCGGTCTGGGAGATCGACACCCGCACCTCGTCGGTCAAGGCATTCGGCCTGATCCGGGACTCGTCGTGCCCGGACTGCGCCGACCCCTTGCCAGACACCGCAGAAGACGCCGAGATCCGGCTGCGGCCCGCGCCACCGGTGAAACCCGGCGCCAGCCGTACCAAGACCCCGGACGACTTGCGACTGCCCATGGACGCCCTCGCGAATCCGGTGTGCGGGATGCTCGGCGCCCCCGCCATGCGGGCCTACCACGCCACCGCCACCGCTCCGGTCAGCGGCCGGTTCCACGTGCGCAGCAAGTACGGACTGCACGAGATGTGGTGGAGCGGGCACGCGGAGAACTACCACCTCAGCGAACTCCTTGGAGCTTTGGAAGGACTGGAGCGCGACGCCGGGCAGCGACCCCGACGCACCGGGATCGCCCGTGTCGCCTCGGTGACCGACCTCGATGTGCCGCACGTCGAGATGGAGACCTGCGGCCTGTACACGTCCGATTTCTATGATCGCCACCAGGAGAAATACGTCCCCTGGACGGATAACCCGAGCATCCCGTGGGTATGGGGATGGTCGCTGCGCGACCGCCGGTCCCTCCTGCTCCCCGAGCAGATCGTCTACTACCTCGACCACCGCACCGACCACCGCAACACGGTCCAAGAGTGCTCCAACGGCTGCGCCTCCGGCAGCTCCGCCACCGAGGCGGTGCTGCACGGGCTGCTCGAGCTGATCGAGCGGGACGCATTCCTGATCTCCTGGTACAGCGGGCTCACCCCGGACGAGATCGATCTCGACACGGTGACTCATCCGCTCGTGCGGCAGATGCGGGCCCAGGTAGATCTTCTCGGCTTCGACCTACGTTGCTTCGACATCCGCCAAGACCTGCCGGTTCCCGCCGTCGGCGCCGTCGCCGTGCGCCGCGACGACGGCTTGGGCACCCTGTGCTTCGCCGGTGGCGCCTCGCTGGATCCCGAGGACGCGGTCCGGGCCGCCGTCTGTGAGGTCGCGTCCTACGTGCCGGGCTTCGCCGATCGAGTCGCCGATTCACGCGAGCACCTGGAACTCATGACCACCGACTACCGGCACGTGACCGAGCTGTCCCACCACGCGCTGCTGTTCGGCATGCCGGAGATGGCACCACACGCACAGCACTGGCTGCGCCAGGCCGAACAGGTCGCGATCGATGAGCTGTACGCCGACTGGACTTCCGGGCGCCCGCCAGTGACCGACCTGCGGCAGCCGGTATCGGAGATCGTCTCGTTGCTGGCCGAGCGTGGGCACGACACCGTGGTGGTGGACCAGACCACGCCGGAACAGCAGGACATGGGTCTGCACACGGTCGCGACGGTGGTGCCCGGGCTGGTGCCGATCGATTTCGGCTGGGCCCGTCAGCGCGCCCTGACCCTGCCGCGGACCCGCTGGGCGCCCTACCGGGCCGGGCACGCGACGCGGCCCTTGACCTCCGACCAGCTGCACCTCGTGCCGCACCCCTTCCCGTAGGAGTTGAGCGCCGGTGAACACCACGGACCAGATCCACGAACACGGCCACGGGCATCACCATGACCACACACCCGCGCACAACCCGCCCGCGAACCCGACCCCTGAGGCCGAGCCGGACATCGTGCTCGACTACGCACGCCGGATGTTCGAACGGCAGCGGGTTCCGTTGCCGCCCTACGGCTTCACCGTCGACTGGTCCGATCAGCCGTCGCGCCACAAGCTCTACCAGGGCGTGACCCGGGTGCCGCTACCGTCGCCGTTCGACCGGATGCCGCGGGTCAGCCTCGACGCGGCGGTGACGGCGAGCCGCGCGGCCCACGGCGACCTCCTCCCGAGCCTCGACGTCTTAGCCGCCGCGCTGGCCTGTTACGGCCTGACGGGACGCCGTACCCAGCCGAACTGGAACGAGGACAGCCGCCGCAAGCTCCAGACCCAGAACGCCGTCTGGGCGCGGCCGACGCCTTCCGGCGGCGGCATGTATCCAGCCGAGACCTACCTGGTGACCGGGAACGACGCCACGCTGCCGGCCGGTGTCTACCACTACGCCACCGCGCACCACGGCCTCGACCGGCTCGCCGTCGGGTCGCATGTCGAGGAACTCGCCCAGGCGAGCGGCGTTGCCGCCGGGATGTACCTGGTCGCTTCACTGCGATTCTGGAAGAACGCGTTCAAGTACAACTCATTCAGCTACCACGTGGTCACCCAGGACATCGGTGCGCTGCTCGCCTCGTGGCGGCTGGTCCTCGGCGCGCACGGGATCGCCGTCGAGCCATTGCTGTGGTTCGACGAAGCGGCGGTCAGCGACCTCATCGGGATCGACGGGGTCGCGGAAGCGCCGTTCGTCGTCGTTCCGCTCGGGCCCATCGCCCAGGCGAAAGATGTCACGACGCCCGGCACTCGAGCCACCCCGCTCGAACCACTGATCCGCCGCGATACCCGCAGGTCCGAACCACATCAGGTGTGGGAGAAGTCCCGGCGAGTGCGCAGTTTCCCATTGGTGGAAGAGGTCCACGCGGCCACGCTGGTCGGCAGCCTGCCTCGCCCCGGTCCCGCCGACGCTGTCGCGGGAGCCCTACACGCCGTCACCAGCGACGACGGTTCCACCGTGGTCACGCTGCCAGCGGCTACCAGCCAGGACGGCGACCTGGATCTCACCTCGAGCCTCGGCGCCAGACGGTCCAGCTTCGGCGCACTCTCCGCAAGCCGCCCGCTGGACCCGGCCGATCTCGGCTGGATGCTGGCGATGACCAACCGGCTGGCGGGCACCGGCACCGACGTCGCCCCCGCGCCGCGGGCACATCCCTGGATCCGGCTGCGGATCATCGCCAACCAGGTCGACGGGCTGGAGCAGGGCGGCTACGTCTACGACGGCCACCGGCACCGGCTGTCCGACGCCCGACCGGTGGACGGCGCCGAACTCCAGCGCTACTACGCCCTCACCAACTACAACCTGCGCGAAGCGGCAGTGGTCGTCGTCGTCACCGGCCAGCTGAAGCCACTCGTGCGCACCTACGGCGGCCGCGGTTACCGGATGCTCAGCATCGAGGTCGGGCAGAGCGCGCAGGCTCTCTACCTGGCGGCGGCCGCTCGCGGGCTGGGTGTGGGAGCGGTGCTCGGAATCGACAACCTTGCGGTGGACGCGATGCTCGGTATCGACGGCACCGACGAGACGAGCATGCTGTTCATCCTGCTCGGCCACGAGCGAGGCCCACGAGCCGGCTACGACCATGCCATCCGGTACCCGGCCAGGGCGCATACAGATTCCCCGAGCAAGGGAGCCGTCTCTCATGACTGAACTTCTCGATCGCGCCGCGAGCAGCCGGGCATCCGGCACGTCGGTCTGGCGCTTCGGCCAGGGCTATCTGGTTCGGGTCGCCGGCCAGCCGGCCGGCAGCGTCGCCGCGCTGCGTACCGAGAACGCCGTGGAATGGGCCGAGCGGGTCTTCGAACTCGAGGCCGCCCGGGACACGACAGCCGCCGACCTGTGCGCCAGGCTCGAAGAGCTCATCGCCACCACTGGAGCCGCCGATCCCGGGCGGGTGGGCCTGATCAACCTGCGCCGCGATGTCTTCAACGCCCGTCGCCCCCGCGCCGGCACCGTCGCCAAAGCCGATCCGCTCCTGCCGCCGGACACGAAGGTCTTGTTCGACGAGTGGACCGCCACCGTGGCCACGCTGCGCGAAACCCTCGACGCCGGCGGCGAGATCCTGGGCGCCGACATCACCGCCGCCCGCGAGCGTGCCCGTGCCGCCGTCGCCGGTGACGATCTCCGCAGCGCTGTCCTTCTCCAGTCCGAGGTTCTGGAGAAGAACATGGACCGGTACGTCGACGCCAAGCGCGCTGGCAAGAAGGCCAAGCTGGACAAACACGGCCGGCAGGTGGAGCGGACCCTCCTCGAGCTGCTCTATCGGGCGGCGCTGAAAACCAGCCCGTTCAGCACCCTGACATCGGTCGGGATGGGCCGATTCTCGTCGCAAACCGACCGGGTCCGCCCGGAACCGGCGTCGCTGCGCCAGCATCCCACCGTTCGGCTGAACGTCGCCGTACTGGCCCGGCTGGCAGCGGTGATCCTGGCCGATCCGGAGCTGCGCTCGTCGTTGCACGTCACCCTCGCGCCCGGAGCGAGCGCCGAGGGCGATGCGATGCGCTACGTGCGGCGGCGCACGTCGGCCGGTGCCGACCCGGACGCCGTCGTCGCCATCGACAGCGTCCACGAAGACCTGTTCTTCCTGCCCAGCGGCCCGGCACTGGACGACGTCGTCGGCTTCACCCGGGAGCGGCGGCCACGGCTGAGCGAGCTCGCCGGCCAGATCACCGCGGCCTCGGCCACCCGGACCCCGCAGGAGGTGGACCAACTCCTCGGCCACCTCCTGCGGCTGGGCTTCCTGCTGGCGCCTGACCTGCAGATCGACCTGCGCGCGGCCGATCCGGCCGTGCCGTTCGTGGAATCCTTGCGGGCACAGCCACACCCGGTGCTGCGTGACGTCGGCGCGCAGCTGGCAGAGGTCCAGGCGCTGGTGGAGCGCTACCCGCGGATCACCGCCCGGCAGCGGCGTGACGTGCTGACCAGCATCCGCGACCTCGTGACCGAGTGTTTCGCCGGTGTCGGCGCCACCCCGGCGCTGGTGCCGCGCACGGTGATCTACGAGGACACAGTCATCGCCGGAGACGGGCTGGATGTCAGTCGCGACACGTGGGACGCATCGATCCTGCCCGATCTGGCCGACGTCGCACGTATCCTCCCGGCCTTCGACCTCAATCTGCCCCGGCGGCTGACCGCGACGGGATTCTTCCGGGCCCGCTACGGGGCCGGCGGCAGATGCGACGACGTCGTGCGCTTCTGCCACGAGTTCCAGCGCGACTTCTTCTCGCCGTACACCCAGCGGGCGATGCGCCGCCGCCAGTTCGACGACGACAACGCCTTCGTGCCGCAGGAGAACTGGTTCAAGCTGCCCGACATCGCCGCCGTAGACGAGGCGCGCGAGGCCGCGTCGCTCCATCTGCGCGACCTGCAGGCGTCGTCGGGAGCCACCGATGAGATCCGGCTGGGGCCGGAGTTCGTCGACGCTGTGACCCGGCACCTGCCCCCCGACGAGCGGGTGGCCCAGCCGTGGTCCTTCTTCGTCCAGCTCGCCACCGGAGAATCCGGGCCGGAGCCGGGCCGGCTGGTGCTCAACCAGGCCTACGCCGGAATGACGCTGATGTTCTCCCGGTTCGCCCACAGCCTCGACGCCGCCGGGGTGGGGGCCAGCGAGCTCATCCGCGAGGTCCTGGACGACTACGCTCCGGACGGTGCCGTTCTCGCTGAACTGCGCGGTGGCTACGAGACCACCAACCTCAACGTGCACCCGGGCGTGACACGCTACGAGATCGTCTGCCCCGGGGACGCCAGCACCCGGCCACCGGACGAGCTGATCTCCCTGGAGGATCTCGCGCTGGTGCACGACGCCGAGACGGACCGGCTGACTCTGGTGTCCGACCGGCTCGGCTGCGAGGTCATCCCGATCTACCTGGGCTTTTTGATGCCGATGGCACTGCCCGAGGTGCAGCAGGTTCTCATGTGTCTGTCCCCCACCGGGATGGCGCAGATAGACCTGTGGGCCGGAACCGGAGAACCGGTGCCGGCCGAGGGCATCACCATGTATCCGCGGCTGCTGCTCGGCGAACTCGTGCTGCAGCGGCGGATGTGGAAGCTGAGCACCGATGCCTTCCCCTTCCGGGATCCGCAGCGCTCCGAGGCCGAGCATTTCCTCGAACTGCACCGCTGGCGACGCCGCCACGGCCTCCCGGAGCGGCTGTTCGCCCAGGTAGACGCCGCTGCCGCCCGAACCACCGCCGACGACGGCGACGCGGCGGACACCGGTGACGACCCTGCGGGTGCCGGCGGGCCGGAACGCAAGAGCGGCCGCAAACCGCTGCCGGTTGACTTCCGCAGCTGGGCCTCGCTCCAGCTGTTCGAGCAGATGGCGCTGGGGGCGTCGTCGCGCATCGTGCTGACCGAGCCGTACCCGGACCTCGACGGGTTGTGGCTGCACGACGAGCACGGCCGGCCCCACGTCAGCGAACTGCTGGTCGAGCTGTACCACACCGGGAGGGATGACCATGCCTGACGACCGATGGGTCGCGCTGCACGTCTTCTACGCCAGCGACGCCAACCCGATCATCGTGGAAGCGGTGCGCCCGCTCGTGGCGCAGCTGCGCGAGGAACAACTGATCAGCGGCTGGTTCTTCATCAAGTACTGGATGGAAGGCCCGCATGTGCGGGTCCGGTTCAAACCGTCGTCGCCGGAGCTGCGGGAGGAGGTCACCCAGCGCGCAACCGGCGCACTCGAAGAGTTCCTGCGCCGCCGGCCCGCGCTGTACGACACCGACATCGACGGCCTCAGCGACCTGTACAAACGGATGTACCTGGCCGAATACGGCGAGGACAGCTGGAACGAGCGCTACGGCGACGGCGAGATGCCCTTCCGGCCGAACAACAGCGTCGTGCTGATGCCGTACGAACCCGAGCACGACCGGTACGGCGGCCCTGGCGGGCTCGAGATAGCCGAATGGCACTTCGAGCACTCCAGCGACATGGTGGCCACCCTGCTGGCGACCTCGAACACCCACGTTCGCCCCGTGCTGCTGGGGCTGGCGACCCAGCTGTCGCTGATGACCGCCTACACGTTCCTTCCCACCGACGACGCCGTGCGGCAGTTCTTCCAGCGCTACCGCACCTTCTGGGAGACGTCGTACCAGGAACCCTCCGACGACTACCACGGCTCGTTCGACAAGAGCTTCGACCGCACCCGCGACACCCTGGCGCCACGGATCGAACGGATCCGCGCGATCACCGGCGCGGCCGGCGACGCCGGGGCCGGGCTGTCGAATATCGAACAGCGCTGGCTCACGCACTGCGCCGAACTCCGGCAGCGGGTGCTCGACGCCGCCGCCCGCGGTGACCTGGTGTTCCCGTCCCGGCAGGGCGATGGCCGGGCGGCCATCGACGATCCGGAGGCACTGGCCACGGTGCTACTCAGCTCGTACATCCACATGACCAACAACCGGCTCGGGGTTGCGATCCTGGACGAGATCTATCTGTCCTACCTGGTAGAACGGGCGCTGGCAAGCGAGTCAGAGCTGATGGAGACGGCATGACTTCCGTCAGCCACCCCAGCCCCACGGCGGACTGGCTGCATCAAGCCCGGCCGAAGATCCGCGATGCCGTGTACGTCGGTCCCGCCCTCATGAAGGGTGACGCGCGGGTGCACGTCGTCGGCGACCGCGAGACCCAGGCGTACCTGCGAGTGGGGCCGCGCGAGGCGTTCCTGATGCGGCACCTCGATGGGCGGCGCAGCCTGGCCGACATCGGTGCCGTATACGCCGAGCAGTTCGGCAAACGTCTCGCCGCCGAACACTGGCAACAGCTCCTCGGCATGTTGTACGAGCGCGGCCTGATCGAACCGGCGACCGGCGATCAGCTCGACGCCATCCGGGAACGAGCTGCCGAGGCGCGGCATCAGAGCGGACGATCACCGCTGCTGTGGCGGATGCCGGCTCGTGGCCTGGCCGGCCGGGTACCCGCCGTCGCCCGGCGGACCAGCTGGCTCCTGCACCCGGGCGTCGCGGTGCCGCTGACCCTGCTCGGCATCGCGATCGCGGTGTTCACCGCGCTGAACTGGTCCTCGATGTACGACGCCCTGGCGGCCTCACCCACGCGGTGGTCGGTGTCGGTCGTCGCGTTCGTCGTCATCTGGCTGGTGCTCGCCTGCCATGAGTTCGGCCACGGCGTGGCCTGCTACCGCTATGGCGGGCGGCCCACCGAGATCGGCATCATGTGGCGGTTTCCGTTGATCGCGCTGTATTGCAAGGCCGACGACGCCGTCACGTTCCGTCGTCGTTCGCATCGGGTGGCAACAGCGTTCGCCGGCGTCTACGTGAACCTGATCGCACTGGTGCCCTTCGCCGCATTGTGGTGGCTCGGCCCGCAATCCGGCTGGTGGCACGGCTTGGCCGGGGCACTGCTGTTGATCGGCACCGTGGCCACCGCGGCGAACCTGGTGCCGGTGTTCCGGCTCGACGGTTACCACATGCTCGAACACGCGCTCTCGGCCATGAACCTGCAGGGCGAGGCGTTCCGGTTCGTGGGGGCCTTCCTGCGGCGCGGGCCGGCCGGCGTCTCGACGTACCCCTCCCGCGCTCGAGTCATCTATGTCGGCTACGCCGCGCTGGCCATCGGGATCATCGGCACGGCGCTCGTCTTCCTGGTGCGGCTCTGGTACCAGACGCTCGCCGACCTGGTGGGGGCAACGGGGGCGGTGGCGATCTTGGTGGGTGAAGCCATTCTGGTCGCGCTGCTCATCGCGTGGGCCATACGCTGGCAGCAGCGTCGCAAGCAGGCGGCATGAGGCGGCGCGCCGCCCGACCCGAACGCCGGTTGCCCGGACGAGTTGAGGAGGCAAAGTGGGTCTGGAGTTGATCCTCGGGCTGCTCTTCATCGTGCTGCTCAGCAGCGGCGGCTGGATCGTGTGGGGCGTCATCCAAAGCCGCCAGCGCGCACACGAGCTGAAGGTGCTGCGCGAACGCGAGGCCACCGAGCGGGCCCGCCTGCAGATCGAGGCGGATGAGCGTATGCAGGAGCGGGCCGACAAGATCTACCTCGACTCCGTGCGTCGCCACACCGAGCTCGAAGAAGAGCTACCCGAGTCGCCCGAGCGGCGGCGCAGCGACCGCTGAGCCCCTGGCCCTCATGATCATTGTGCACTTTTGGGTGCCCTGGCACCTAAAAGCGCACAATGATCAAGGACGACGTTGTCGTAGCGAGCCATTAATGTGAGGCAATGGTCAGATTCAGCACGGATCAGCGCCGGGCCCGGTTGGTGCGGCGGCACCGACTGGCGGCAGGTCATGCCGCGTCGTCGCCGGTGGAGGCCACGTCCAGCGTCGTCGTTTTGCATGCCACCGATCCCGCCACGGTGTATCTGTCGGTGCTCGCCCGCTGCCCCGGCACGTCGTTGGATGACGTTTCCGCCGCGATTTACCACGACGAAGCGCTGGTCAAGATGATCGGGATGCGCCGGACCATGTTCGTGGCTCCTGCCGAGCTCGCGCCGGTGGTGCACGGCGCCGCTGGCCTCGAGATCGCCGCCCGGCTGCGTCGTCGGCTGATCAAAGAGCTGCAGACCATTCCCACCGAGCCGGCCGTCGAAGGCGACGTAGGTACCTGGCTCGCTGACCTAGAGGCCAGCGTTGAGCAGGTGCTGCTCGCCCGCGGTGAATCGCTGGCCAGTGAATTGGCCAAGGCTGAGCCGCGGCTGCGCACCGCGCTGCTACCGACGTCAGACAAGAAATGGGATGTCAAGCAGAACATCACCAGCCAGGTGCTGACCCTCATGGGTGCCGACGGGCGCATCGTACGTGGCCGGCCTGCGGGAACGTGGTTATCCCGGATGCACCGATGGCGCGCGGCGCAAGAAGTCTGGCCCGACGGCATGCCGGAGGTTGCGGAGCTGGACGCCCGCGTGACGCTGGCCCGAGCTTGGCTCCGGGCGTTCGGTCCGGCCACCGTCGCCGACCTCAAGTGGTGGACCGGCTGGACCTTGGGCGCCACCCGTCAGGTCGTCGCCAAACTCGACGTCGTCGCCGCTGACCTCGAAGGTGTGCCCGGCATCGTGCTGGCCGACGACACCGAGCCGGATCCCCCGGTCGAGCCGTCGGCGGCGTTGCTGCCTGCCCTTGATCCCACCCCTATGGGTTGGCAGGAGCGCGCCTTCTATCTGGGCCCGCACCGCGAGCCACTCTTTGACCGCAACGGCAACATCGGCCCTACCGTGTGGTGGGACGGGCGGATCGTGGGCGGCTGGGCGATGAAGGGTCCCGAGATCGTCTGGCGGTTCCTCGAAGACGTCGGCTCCGAAGCGCAGACGGCGGTAGCGTCGGTAGCTGCTGGGCTGCAGGAACGGCTGGACGCCGCGTCCGTCGTTCCCAGCTTCCGAACCCCATTGGAACGCGAGCTGAGCGCCGGCTCGTAGGCCCCCGCTCTGACGGGCTCAACCGACTGTCCGGGCAGGCGGTCAGCCCTGCTGCGCTGCCGATCCGTGCGCGTTTCGCCTACCCTCGAAGGTATGTGCCGCAACATCAAACCGTTGAACAACCTCGCGCCGCCGGCCACTCCGGACGAAGTCAGCGACGCCGCGCTGCAGTACGTGCGCAAGATCGCTGGGACGCGCAAACCGTCGCAAGCGAACCAGGAGGCCTTCGACCAGGCGGTCGAAGAAATCACGGCGTCCACCCGGAAGCTATTGGCTTCGCTGGTGACCAACGCACCGCCCCGCGACCGTGAGGTCGAAGCCGCCAAAGCACGGGCCCGCTACCAAGCACGCATGGACCGCGCCAGCTAACCCCCGCTTCTTGCGCGAAGGGTGGTTGAGGGATTGGTGTAGCCCTGGCGACACCAATCCCTCAACCATGAATCAGCGCGGTGGCATGACGGTGAGCCGCGAGCGGGGCATCCGCAACTTCACGTCCGCACCTGGAGCGGCGATCGGCGCCGGATCCGGGTCGTGCTCGTCGACGATCACGTCCGTGCCGCTCACGTGCACCCAATGCCGCCGCAGCGGGCCCAGGAACTGACTGTCGATCAGCGATGCGGCGACGCTCTGCTCGGATGGCGAGGCGGCGCCGGTATCGGCAGTCATGGGCAGCACCCTGAGCGCCTCCGGGCGGGCGACCACCACCACGTCGTCGCCCTGCGACACGTCCTCGACCGTCTTCTCCCGCGACACTTCCAGCGCCTGACCATCGGACAGCTCGACGACGACGGCCTGTTCGGCCACCTTGCGGACCGTCGCCGGCAGGAAGTTGTTCAACCCGATGAAGTCGGCGACGAACGGCGTACGCGGGCGGTCGTAGAGCTCGTACGGCTGGCCGACTTGTTCCAGCCGGCCGTCGAGCATCACCGCGACCTCGTCGGACATGGCCAAGGCTTCTTCCTGGTCGTGGGTCACGTACACGGTTGTGATGCCGAGCCGCTGCTGCAGCGCCCGCAGGTCGGTGCGCAGCCGCACCCGCAGCTTCGCGTCGAGGTTGGACAACGGCTCGTCCATCAGCAGCACCTCAGGTTCGGTCACCACCGAGCGCGCCAGCGCCACCCGCTGCTGCTGACCACCGGACAATTGCCGGGGAAAACGTTCGGCCAGCTCGTCGAGGCCCATCAGTTCGAGTGTGGCGTTGACCCGTTGTGTCACCTCACCGGCCTTGAACCGCTTGGCGCGCAGCCCGTAGGCGACGTTGTCGAAGACCTTCATGTGCGGAAACAGGGCGTAGTCCTGGAACACGATGGACGTGGGCCGGCGGTGCGCGGAGCGGCCGCGCTGCGACACCCCGTCGATCAGGATGTCTCCGGCGTCAGGCTCGACGAATCCGGCGATCATCCGCAACGTGGTGGTCTTTCCACAGCCGCTCGGTCCGAGGAGGCAGGTGAACGCGCCGCGTTCGATGTCCAGGCTCACGTCGTCGACGGCCACGGCGTCGCCGTAGGTCTTACGCAGCCCGGCGAGCCGCAGATGCGCGTGCGCCATGACGCCTCCTTACGAGGTCCGCACGACCTCTCATAGTTCGAACAGACGGACCCGGCCACGCGTCACCAGCCGGAAGATCCCCAGTGCGGCGAAGGTGACCAGCATCAGCGCCGCGGACATCGCGGTCGCCTCACCCCAATAGCCGTGCTCAGCCAGGCCCATGATGGTGACCGACGCGAGCTGGTTGCCAGGGCTGACCAGGAAGATCACCGCACTGACGGTATTGATCGACTCGACGAACGCATAGATGAACGCCGCGGTGAACGCACCCTTCATCAGCGGCAACATGACGGTGCGGTAGGTGCGCGTCGCTCCGGCTCCCAAGTCGGCGGCGCTCTCGTCGATGGACGGCCCGATCTGGTGCAGGGCGGCGACACTGCCGCGATACCCGACCGGCAGCGCGCGCACGACCATGGAGATGACGATGATCGCGCCGGTGCCGGTCAAGATCAGGGGCGCCTGGTTGAACGTGACCACATAGGCGATGCCCACCATGGTGCCCGGCAGCGCCGCTGGGAGAACAGCCAGAATGTCCAGCGCACCCCGCCCGGGCACGGGCCGCCGGTGCAGGAAGTACGCGGCTGTCGTCGCGATGACCGCACAGCAGATGGCCGCGATCGCGGCGAACGCGGCGCTGTTACGCAGGTCGCCGGTGCGGAAGACGACGAACTCCAGATGCTCGAACGTCAACGACCAGTCCACGCCCCATACCCGCGTCACCGCCCCGGCGAAGATGCTGGCGTAGGTGATGATGACGAAGGCCGCCACCAAGCTCATGAACGTCACCAGTGCGTAGCGCACACCGCGCGGCGTCGGGATAGGCCGTAAGGTGCTTTCCTTCCCGGTGACGGTGATGTAGGAGCGGCGGCCCAGGAAGCGTCGTTGCAGCAGGAACAGCAGCAGCGCGGGCACCAGCAGCATGATCGCGAGTACAGCGGCCAGGCCCAAGTTGAAGCGGCCGATCACCTGGATGTAGGCCTCGACCGCCAGCACCCGGAAGTCGCCGGCGATGATCAGCGGATTGCCGAAGTCGGCAAGAACCAGCATGGCGACCAGCAGCGCGGCACCCAGGATGCCCGGCAGCGCGAGCGGCACGGTGATGGTGCGCATGATGCCGAACCAGCTCTGCCCGAGATCCCGCGCCGCCCATTCCATCGCCGGGTTCTGGTTGCGCAAGACGCTGACCATGGTCAGCACCGCGACCGGGTAGAAGGTGAACGTCTGCACCACCCACAACCCGATCAGGCCCCTCGCATCGACGCTGAGACCCAGCAGGTCAGAGGTGATGAGGCCGCTGCGGCCGAACAGCAGGATCAGCGCCAGGCCCAGCGCAAAGGGTGGCGAGATCAGCGGCAGCAGCGAGATCAGCCGAAAGAATCGCTTGCCGGGGATATCGTCGCGGGTGAGTCCGTAGGCGAACACGAACCCGATCGCGGTGGCCGTAATGGTGGACAGAATCACCATCACGGCCGTGTTCCAGGTGACGCCGCGCAGCCGGTCGCTGGTCAGGTACTGCTGCCAGTCCGCACCCGAGGGCTCGAGGAACATGCTGAGCATCGGCCACAGCACGAAGATCAACAGCGCGGCGGCCAGCAGGAAGGCGATGATGTACGACGACGGATCCTGGCGAGCACGGCCGATCTCCCGCGACGTGCGCGACCGTCGAGGCGGCAGCAAGGGGGTGGTCATAACACCTCAGATGTGAGATCCGTGCCGTTCACCTCAGCCGCCGATCCGTTCCTCCCACTCGTCCAGCAACCGGTCGCGTTCTTCGCCGGCCCATTCGGCGTCGAAGCCTTCCACCAGGCTGAGCTCGTTCACGTCCGTGGCGGCCTCCGGCAAGGCGACATCCTCACGCAGCGGCACCCGCATACTCAGATCGGTGTGCAGCTGGTTGGCCTCCTGGCCGAGCATCCAGTCGACGAACACCTCCGCGGCCTGCGGGTTGGGCCCGCCCTCGATGATCGACACGGCGCCGATCTCGAACCCCGTCTCTTCCGGGTACACGAGCTCGAGCGGGAAGCCGGCGTCGATCGGCTTGAGAACGTCGTGGCCGAACGTCATCCCCATCAGGAACTCGCCGGCGGCGGCCATGCGGGCGGGCGCGGCGCCGCTGGTGGTGTACTGGCCGACGGTGTTGTTGAAGTCTTCGAACCAGTCCCAGGTCTCGTCCTCCCCGAGCCGGAAGACCTGTGTCACCAGGAAGTTGTAGGCGGTTCCAGACGATGCCGGCAGCGCGATGGCCAGCGAGCCCTCATAGTCGTCATCCAGAAGGTCGTCCCACGTCGACGGGTACTCCCGGTCGCCGAACTCGTCCTCCCAGCGCTCAGTATTGATGGCTAGCCCCAGCGCGCCAACGTAGAAGCCGTGCCAGTAATGCTCGGAGTGGTAGAACTCGGCGTCGTACTCCTCGATCGCGACGGGCGACTCATAGGGCCGGAGCATCTCCGGCACCAACGCCTCGTGGATCTCGCTCGGCCCGCCTAGGACGATGTCGCCCCGCGGGTTGTCACCTTCAGCCTGGATACGGGCGGCCAGTTCACCCGCGCTACCCCGGATGAACTCCGTGTCGATGCCGGTGGCCTGCTCAAACGCCGCGGCCAGCCGGGCGATCTCTTCCTCGTGCAGCGCACCGTAGATGACCAGTGAGTCGTCGTCGATGTCGACCTCGATTTCCTCGACGTCTTCGACTTCCTCCGGATCGACTTCCTCCGGCGCCGAGGGATCGGCCGTCTCTCCTCCACACGCGGCGACCAGCAGCCCCAGGCCCAGCAGGAGCGGCAGTGCTCGCGATGGTCGGTTCATATCTTCCTCCCGGTGCAGGCGACGTTGACTACCGGTCAGTGCTAGCCATCAGCATGTCATTACTTCTTGACGTGAACCAGCCCCTGCCTGAACCACATCTGCCCCTGGGCCGATCCTCACCTGACGCCGCCCAACCACTCGGTGATCGTCAGTACGCTGTGGTCGCGATTTGGTGATCATCAGTACGCCGTGGTTGCCGCTCTACAGCCATTTCGTACTGACGATCACCGGGCGGGCGGCGGTCGAACGAGGCCGAAGTCACACCCGACTATCAGGCTTTTCTCCGGCTCTTCTCAGGTTCGGAGACGGAGAATTGACCTCATGACGACGGGAGTGACCCTCCCGGAGAAGGAGTGACTATGTACGCGATTCCGACAGCAGCAGAGATCCTCGGCGTGACGCCGAACGCCCTCGAGGCGGCGCTGGAACGAGGCGAGACCATCGCCACGGTGACCCGAGCGTGTGGACTCGACGTGGAGCACATGAAGGAATCGCTGATCGATGCCGAGGTTCCCGACATCGAGGCCCTGGCGATGATCGCGGGCTTCGATTCCGAGGAGATCTCTCAGTTCGCAACCGAAGTACGTTCCTACGTGGCCTCATTCGTCGAACATGGCCAACAGGTGGCCGACCTGTGGTTCGACTCCCCTGCGGTTCTGGCCGCGTAGGACCAAACCTCGACGAGCCTGTTCCCGGCTAGCACAACGACCCGGGAGCAGGCTCGTTCGTTTCTGCGTCACGCTTGTGGAGGTCGGTTCGGTTACTCGACGAAGTTCTCGGCGTACTCCTCACCAGGCGGGATCTCGGTGATGACGTCGACCAGCACGCCGGAGGGATCCGCGACGATGAAATGGCGCTGGCCGAACGTTTCGGTGCGGATTTCGAGTTTGGGTTCGAGCCCGGCGATCTTCACCAGGCGCTTGTACTCTGCATCGACGTCGTCGACCTCGAAGTTCAGCAGCATGCCGGCCACCGGCTTGCGATAGCCGTCGGGGATGGTCGGGTGGGTGTGGTCCAGGATCGCCAGCTCGTAGGACGGGCCGTCGTCATCGCCCTCACGACGCAGGCTGACATACCAGTCGGCCTCGAAGACCACGGTGAAGCCGAAGTGCTCGACGTAGAAGGCGGTGGTCTCGGCGAGCTTCGCGGTCTGGATGACGGGGTAGAAGCCGGTGAGTTTCATGGTGCACTCCTTGGACTAGAACGATACCTACGGTTGGTATGTGTTCGCGATGCCCCCAACTGTAGATGCGTACCGTCGGTATGTCAACAGGCTAGAATCAGGACCATGCCGAGCACTGGACGCCCCACTCGCACCAAGGCCCAGCAACGTGAAGCGACCACCCGCGCGCTCGTCGCCGAGGCCCGCCGGCTGTTCGCCGAGCACGGATACGCCCACGTCAGCCTGGCCCAGATCGTCGATGCCACCGGTGTCACCAAGGGCGCGCTCTACCACCACTTCTCCGGCAAGGACGATCTTTTCCGTGCCGTGCTGCTGCAGATCCATGAAGAGGTGGCCGCGAAGGTCGCCGACGCCGCGGCGGACGCCGACGCGTGGACGCAGCTCGTCGCCGGCTGCTGTACCTTCCTGGCCGCCAGCACCGAGCCCGGTATTCACCAGATCATGCTGGTCGACGCCCCGTCGGTGCTCGGGTGGGGCGCCTGGCGCGAGCTGGACGCGAGCACATCCATGAAGCAACTGGAGATGGGGCTGACGCAACTGATGGCCGAGGGCATCATCGTTCAGCAGCCGGTACGGCCCCTGGTGCACCTGCTATCCGGTGCCATGAACGAGGCCGCGCTCTGGCTCGCCCGGTCGGAGAACCGCGACGCCGATCTCGAGGAGACCATGACGGCGCTCACCAGGATGCTCGAATCTCTACGCCCACCCGCGTGACAGCGCCGCCGCCCGTGCGTCCTGCACACCGTGCCCCGGAAGCCACGCCCTGCAGGACGCAACTCACCCGACGGTAGCCGTCAGGGCCAGGTGCGCAGCGCCGCCTGCGCGAACAACACTCCCTCCGGCGTCACCCGCCCGAACGGCGAGCCCGGTGCCCGGGCGAAACCACCGACGCGGCGGAGCATGGCCTTGGTCTCGAAGGCGGCATCGGAGGCCATGAACGGCGTCAGCAACGTGCCGTCGGCATTCCGCCAGCCGACAGCTCCGAGCAGATCAGCCACGACCTCCTCACGATCCTCCGCGACACCGGCAGCGACAACGAGCAAGAAGAACAGCCCGGCGTGCATTTCGGCCGGGTCCTTCAACTTCGGCGACGGTGTCTGCTCGGCCAGTCGCCACCACAGGCCGACGGGATCGTCGCGCAGGGCACGTCCACGGGAGCTCAGCAGCAGTTTTCCGCGGTACTTGCGCACCAGGCCAGCCGCTTGCGCCGATTCCCGGAGGTACAACACCGGAGCGGTCTGGTGCTCGCGGCTGCCGGAGCCCGGCCACTCGTCCTCGAGTTCCAGTTCGCTCAGCGCGGCCTTGACCACGGACGGCGGCAGATAGCCGGATTCGGTCAGCTTGATGCCGTCGTCCCCGACGCGGTTCATCAGCCAGAGATATCCCCGCGACATTCGCGCCGCGGTCTCCGGGTCGACTTTAACCTGCTCGTCCAGCGCCGCTTGAGCGAGCAGCGTACGCAGCTGCCGCCGGCCGGCTGTGGTGCGCACAGCGTCGACAACCTCAGCCAACGGCCCGGGTACATCTGACTCGCCAGCGCTGTCTACCCCGAGCTCGGCCAGGGCGTCGTTGATCTGAGCGATGTCGAACGGTGTCGGGGCGTGCCAGCTGAAGTCGATGTCGTCGCCGTAGATCCGGTTGAGTTCGGCGATGGCCCGCTCGCGTTCGGGGCTCGATGCCTCGTTGGCTGCCACGAACAATTCGTAGCCGTGCACGCCACCGCAATCCTCAGCGGGACCAGGCCGCTTGCCTCCGGTACACAACGCCCGCGGCGCGTCGTCGTCCCTGGGCGCGATCGCTTCGAGCTTGACCACGTGCTCCCAGTCATCACCGAAATCGTAGTTGTAGAGGAGTTTGTCGCCCGGCTCGACCAAGACCTCGTCAAGACGGACGTCCCCCTCAGGAACACCGACCTCGCCTTCGTCCACCTCGAACTCGCAGAGGTAGTACTCCGTCTCGGGACTGTGGAACGTCGGCCCGGAGGCGAAACGATGCAAGTGGCTGTCGGTCCAGCCGAACGCGAACTGGATGACGTCGTGCACGTCGTCGAGAAACAGGTCGGACGCGAGCTCCAGCCTGCGCCACAGTGGCGGCTTGGTGCCCTTGACGTCGACGCGGACGCGGTAGGTGACGACGTCGTCGCGGCGAGGGCGACGCCGAGACGGCGGTGGGTCACGGTGGAACGGATCGTTGAGCTCGCCGCCACGAGAGAGGAGTTCTTCCAGCACAGTCTGCATGTCGTGCAGGCCGAGGCCCGCTATGGAGGCTTCGAACTCCTTCAACAGGTCGGGCTTGCCGGCACCATTGGACGAGGCTCCGTTCTGCGTCACATCGCTACGCTACCGAGATCGCCTGGCCGGTCAAGGGCAACCTGCCCAGCAGAGTGGTTCGAACCAGCTTGTGAGAGGGATGATCGGGCATGGAGATCCTCAGCAGCCGCGTCCTGCTCCGCCCGTCCGACCTGGAGCGCAGCCAGCGCTTCTACCGAGATGTGCTCGGCCTGGCCGTCTATCGTGAGTTCGGCCCGCCGGAACATCGCGGCATGGTTTTCTTTCTCGGCCAGGGCATGCTCGAGGTCTCCGGTTCTTCGAACGACGACGCACCGCCGGGGCCAGTTCGGCTGTGGTTGCAGGTGCGCGACGTCCGGGCCGAGCATGAACGGTTGGCCGCCGCCGGTGTGACCGTCACCCGGGAACCACGTGAGGAGCCGTGGGGGCTGATCGAGATGTGGATCACCGACCCCGACGGCGTGCGGATCGTGCTCGTCGAGGTACCCGATGAGCACCCGCTCCGGCGCGATACGCGTTGAGGAAACTTCGCGAGCGTAGCCAACCGCTCCGAGGTGATGTCGTCCTCGCCCGGCGCAGACATCGCGGTTGTGTCCGGGGTTCTCCCTACCGTTTGGACTAGCGGGCTTGCCCAGGTCAGACCTGGCGCATTCTCGGCCCGCCCGCCAAGAGGGGGAAGTCACCGTGAACACAAACTTGCGCTTCGCTGCCGTGCTGGCCGCGGCCACGCTCACCGTCGCCGGCTGCGGTAGCAGCGACGACAACCAGTCGGTCAGCCCAGACGTCGAGGCGGTACCGATGCCCACAGTCGCCGAGGACGACGACGCGCCGCCCACCGCCGAGGCGGAATCGGCGCCGATGCCGACGCGCGAAACCGCCCCGGATGAAGCCGACGAGACGGACGAGCCAGACGAGCCCGAACTGCCGAGAAGCCAGCGCGGCAACCTGATCAAGGAGATCGGCGAGACCGCGGGGGCGTACAACGAGCACGACGGGCCGGAGTCCCCGTGGCTGGAGTTCCAGGTCACCGACATCGAGGTTGGTGGACAGTGCACGAGCGACTACGCCGAAGCGTCGCAGAACGGTCACTTCCTCATCGTCAGTATCGCCGCGTCAACCGGTTCCGAACTGTCTGAGTCCCTGTACGGCCAAGAGGTCTGGTTCGACTCCTACGAGTTCTCCGTCGTCGGAGCCGACGGCGTCACGGAGAACGACGTCGAAGGCAACGCCTACATGTGCCTCGCCAGCCGGGACGAGATGCCCCGCATCGGCCCAGGAGAGAACGCCACCGGCATGGTCGCCTTGGATGTATCCGCGGAGAGCGGAACGCTCGTGTTCAAACCGTGGTTCATGGATGGTGCCGGCTGGGAATGGGAGTTCTAGGCTGCCGTCCAACATCCCGAGCGCCGCCCGAGGTTCGATATCCTGGGAATGAACTGCACGAATGGGAGTTGCGGCGAGTCCGCTCAGTCCCGACGACGTGCTGGTGATTGGTCTACGCCAGATCGGCAACCTCTTCACCCGGATGCTCGAACTCCACGTGCAAGCCTTGTGGGCCGCACGTAGCGCTTAGGCCCGTCTATGCCGCCGCCCGGGAACCTTATGCCAGGCCGGGACCCTCAACGCCACGAGCGGCGGAACCCGTCACAGACAAGCGCTCTTCGATCTGATCGATAAGCTCAACTGTCTCGTCCTCGAGGTCGCCCCAGAGTTGCTCGGCGAGTTCCCGAAGCTTCCTGATCATCGACACGACCTGTGCTGGGTCGCCTAGCCGAACTTCCGCTTTCAAGCGCGCACGCCACAACAGCTCGGAGCCAGGCTCGATATCCAACCCAAGCAACGTTGCCATCTGCGCACCACGCAAATCACCCACGCCCATGGCGCGTTCCGCCAGCACGTGACAAACATCGACGATTGACGCGATCATCTCTTGCGCATGAATGTCAGCCCATGCGTACGCTCCGCTTCTGATCCCCGAGAACGGACGTCCACGAACTAAGTCGAGAGCCGTCCTCAGATTCTCCGTCGTGGCTTCGCGTGGTTGCCTGCCGACCATTTCACACCAGTCTTGCCAGTCAGAACGCACATCAGCATGCAGCCGGTAGTCCTTCACGGCATATGGGAGATATGGCTCACCAGCCTCGTTGGTTCCGAGCCAACGGCGCAACTTCGACACCGCGGTGTCGCGCGTCTTCTGCCCGAGCCGCCGTCCTGGCCAAATCGCTTCGTCCATAGCCGGGCCACTACGACCAGGTCGCAACGACAGGTAGGCCGCGATCTGAATACCCTGACCACGTTTGCTGCTCTCCAGGCTCCCCTTCGCGTACGCGACATCTGGCTCGCCCAAGAGCAACACGCGCGGATGTTCCTCCTGGGCCAGCTTGACGACATCCCCGTCCCGAAGCATCGCATCGGTCGCCGCGAGCGATAGTTTGTCCTGCTCAGTTTGATCTACAGCGGTGTCAGAAGTGTCGCCGCGGACCAACGTCCCCACATCCACATATTGACCAGCAGAGAGCCGTGCCTCGGATGTCGGGATCGGGATATCGTCGAGTCTCAGCTCAGGCTCACCGGCTCCCAACAACTCGGCATCTGCAGCTTCCACAAGCCGAGCGATCTGTTCGTAAGTCCTGCTGTCGACCTGTTGCGGTCGCACTGTGATCCCGAGCGGCTCGATGACGGCCCCACGAGCACTGTCAACACGTAATTCCCAGTCGCCCCCCAGGCCATCATCGATCATCTCAGCGCCACTCGCGACGATAGCGAGCGCGACCTTCGGTTCCGTACTCAGAAGCGCCGCCAGACGACGCCAATGCTCTTCCGGGAGCGGTCGGGATATCAGCACGATCTCTGGCGTCGATGCCTCCAGTGCGCCCCCGCCCGTGCGCGCAGCCGCGAGGCCATTGACCCGCAGATGCCCCATCAACTCGCGATCTGCTTGAGCTCGGACCTCCAACTCACGCAACAATTGGTCCGCGTCCTGAGCTCGTCGAATCCGGCCAGTATTCAACGCTTCCAGTTCGATGTCGCGGCCGACCAGCGTCACCTGGATGTCATCGGCCCAACGGCTAGTCGCATACTCGAGCGCCACAGCCGTGAGGAAAGCTTCTATGGCTGTCGCATCCCCAGTCACTCTCAGGGCACCGAGATGCTCCAGGTCCAGCATCAGATGTCCGCCCTCAAGGTCTTGACCTAAGGTGACCAATCCGGGGTACGGCGCGGGTATCGCCTGAGCGCTCTCACCATCGAGTAGGTCCTCGGTGTCTGTCACGAGTACCCACACTCCACCGTCCATCGTGCCTACGAACGGCTCAGGCAAATTGGCCGGCTCGGTTAGGTAAACCTCGAACTGGTCTTCGGTAAGGCGCGCGGCGCGTAAGGCTGGCAGTGGATCTCCAGACTCACCCAACCTCGCGGCTAGAGTTCGTAGCGCCTGATCTACGAAATCCGCGCCGGCTGGGTCCGACACATCCCGAAGTTCGGCTTCCAGCGCGGTCCCGCTCGTATCGGGTTCCGGCAGGCGTTGACCGCTCTTTCGACGCCGCTGCTGGCGCGACCGGCGCGCCCCAATCAATCCGATCAACCCAGCGGCCAGTACCGCGCCCACGCCGGTGGTGGTCGCGACCACGCGCATGAGGCCGGAATCGTCGCTCGCCTGAACGCTGGATTGGATGTTCTCGACGCCTGTCCCAGCTGCATCGGCAGGCTCTTCCGCATCGCTCAGCCCCAACCATCCCGAAGCCACTTCATCGTCCTCGGGATAGCCGTTCTCTTCTCTTCCCTCATTCGGGGGGACATCCGGACTGGAAGCACCATCGTCGGCTGGATCACTCTCATCGACGTTTTCATCGGTTTCCGGTTGATCACGGCGCCCATCGCGCTCTTGCCCGTCGTCCAGATCAGATGCGTCGTCATCGGCCGTCACGTCGTCGCCCGCATCGTCATCCGCGTCTCCCGGGATGACGAGCTGCCACCCCGGGTGGATCAGATCTGGATCCGTCAGTGTCCGGCCGTCCGGCTGGGTGACGTCGCGGTTCTCGGCAAAGATCTCCGGGTGCCGAGTGGGATCGTTGAGATGTTGCTCCGCGATATCCCAGAGAGTGTCGCCAGGTACCACTTCGTATATTTCGCCAGGTGCACCGTGGCCATCGCTTTCCGTCTGAACAGAATCGCGTTGCCCAGCGGTGCCGGGGGCGGCGTCCCGGCCGGCCACTCGGTCATCGACGGCCGCCAGAGGGGGCATGGCGTTCTCAACGCCCGGGTTCGGCGATGCAGGAGCCGCAGTCGCGACTGGCCCAACGGCCAGCAACCCGAGTAACGCGGTGATCAGTACTGCGGCCAATCGTTGTTGCACGCCCATGGTGGGCAACCGCGGTGCCCGCACTCCTCGGATCGCTGAAGGAATCTCGACGGCCACTGCCAGCGCAAACGATAGCCAACCGAGCCATCCGGTCAGGATCAGTACGCCGATGAACACTGAGCCATCGTCGGGACTCGTCAACACATCCGTGATCACACCGATCTCCGGAATACCTGTAGGCACCGGAGAGCCGCCCACCTTCCACAACCCATATGGGACGCCACCCAGCAATGCGACCAGACCGAAGAATGCGAAGATGCCGCGGAGCGCGTCAGCGCCACGCCGTTGCACTCGGGATGCGCTCATCGCCACATCATCCTTCCCGCTCGCAGACTTCACAATCCGATAGCACACGGAGCGGGATTCTGTGACAGGTATGGCCACCATTCGAGCCCGAGCGGCGCGCAACCAAACCGAGCGGATCAACAGCGAGAGCGAACATACGGCCATCGTCTCGACCAGAGCCTCATGCGTGGTAATCGGGATACCCGAACTGCGCATTATCACGAAGCTGCTGGGTGCAGTCACCGCGTCACCAAACAGAGCACCGGCAACCTGGCGATCTGCGAAACTCGGAAAACAACCCGTTCGCCTAAATCGCGGTCATCCGGCACTCCGGACATGGCGTCCGGGTGGATCGATCCAGACCAGGCGAGTGGCACCGCCATGTCCGTGTATCCGAAGCACCTCATCAGGATGATCAAACACGGTGATCGAAGCAACATCGCCGGCGCACCAAGCCAATGTGGTCCTGCCGCCGGCGAAGGTGATCCCGTAGGCGACCACCCCCGTACCGGAAACGCCACTCAAGTCCTCCTCCCGATGCAGCGCAAATCGCCGCGGCAGTAGAGACTCTGCCGCCGAAGGTACCGAACGCGGACTGGCGATGACAGGTTCGCTCATCGGGCGCTCACCCGGCCGAAGCCGCAAGCGTGACGCTTAGCCCATGTTGATGCCCGGCACGGCCAGGCGACACCGCACCTTCGGCATTGCGCTCCAGCTTTCGACCATCGCCGCAGCGGCACATGTTCAGCCAGCAACTTGGTTGCATACGCTTCGATGCGCGAAAGCGGCCAGTTGACCAAACCTTCATATGGGACCAAGATCGTGAACATGACCACCCGCTCCTTGCATAGCGAACAAAGAACCACGTCGGCACCGTCCGATGCCACGCGCCAGGAAGCCGCTAGCTCCCTCACCGGCTTCGTCCCTGATAGCCACCGATGACGCCGCCTGTGACGATCCGACAAGGTCGGCCTCCAGCCACACCGGCTGCCGCCGCAGCAATCTGTGGTCCATGTCATCGCAAGACACCGGGACGGGAGCACTACGTCAGCGGACGTTTCGAGACGTCCTTGGTGTGAGTTGAACTCCTCGGCACAGAGATGCGGGTGACATGGCCAACGATCGACTGCGAGCGTCTATGACCAGTGCTGGCATGACCATCGCTACTCTTAGCGAGTATGTAGGTGTCGATCCGAAGACGGTCGAGCGCTGGATTGCAAAGGAACGTATCCCTCATCGCACCCATCGCATGTCGGTAGCCGCCGCACTCGGTCAAGATGACGGCTACTTGTGGCCCTCGATTCTTGAACAGGGCAGAACGCCAGCGATAAGTCGGGCCGAACTCGTCACAATCCACCAGAATCGCCGTACCGTTCCACTCGACACGTGGCTATCCCTTACACGCAACGCGCGTGAGTCGATTGACATCCTCGCGTACGCCGCTAGCTTCCTACATGACGCCCTGCCGGATTTTGTCGACATATTGGCAGAAAAGGCCGCCGCAGGCGTCGGCATACGACTGTTGCTCGGCGATCCCGAATCAGATGGCGTACGCCTGCGCGGGCGCGAAGAAGGAATTGACGACATGCTGGCTGCGAGATGTCGCCTCACTTGGAGGTACTTCGCATCCATAATCACGACAGATGGCGTTATCGCACGAAAACACGGCAGCACTCTGTACAATTCGATCTTTCGTTTCGACGATGCAATGCTGACAAATACTCATATCTATGGCGCGCCCGCGAGCCACTCACCCACACTACATATTCAAAGATTACCCGAGGGTCGGCTATTCAAGAATTATATGCTCGGATTCGAGCGAGTATGGAGCACAGGGGAACCGGTTACAGATCTTTGACAAAGGAGCCCAACATGGCGCGCATCGACTACGTCGACGACCCGGAAGCGCCGGCGATCACCAATGTCGTCCCGTCGGTCACCGCACTTATCCAGGACCACGACGCCCGGATTCTCTTGATCCACAAGACCGACAACGACCTTTGGGCGTTGCCTGGAGGCGGACATGAGATGGGCGAGTCCATTCGGGAAACGGTGATGCGGGAAGTCAAAGAAGAAACCGGGTACGACGTAGAACCTTATACGATAGTAGGAACGTATACGAACCCTAATCACGTGATGGCATACGACAATGGCGAGGTTCGCCAACAATTCTCAATATGCTTCGCCGCGCGACTCCTCGGCGGCTCACAGAGGACCAGCGAAGAGAGCAAAGAGGTCACCTGGGCCACAATTCCGGAGATAAATAATCTCGAAATGCACCCCTCAATGCGACTACGCATCAAGCACTACCTAGACGGACGCGAACACCCATTCATCGGCTAGCAGGTCAAGTTTACGGGCCGCACAAACACATGATGCTATTAAAGAATCGCGAGAGCACACCACAGCGCGGTGCACGGGATGATCGGGCTCATACCTTTGCAGGATCCCATCGATCCTGTCCTGGACAAGAATCCTCTCGCCTGCGGGACTCACAGCCATATCAAAAAATGTGAGCAGATCAAGGTTCATTTGATTTGGTCTATCGTACGAAGCCAACGCATCCGACAACCCACGTTCCTCGGCCTCGAATTCGGCGCCCGAGTGGTACGCGACGAGCGACACTAGTTCCGAGGGCGCATCTCGGACCGCGAGGAACTCCGCGCCGTCGATCGGGTGAAAGCCAGATGACCGAACGCGCGGCGAGTAGCCGATGTCGTGCAGCCACGCCGCCGCGACGACCAACTCGGGCACCCGGGGCGTAGTCGAGGCCAACTCCTGGGCCGTAGTCCCGACTCCTTGCACATGCGCCCAGCGACGCCCCATGGCCGACATGAACTCGCGTGCCAGCCCTGCACATGCCGGAACAGACCAGTCTTGACCCATCACAGCTGAGCCTATTCGCCTCCGCGATGGATCCCAACGGCTGAAGCCTAGCGAGGCTAGGCCTACGAGTTTGCCCACGACGAGGCCGAGCCTGTATGAGTGCGGCCGGCCGGACCTTATGGACTCTTCACGAACGGGCACTCTGTTCACGTAACGGGCCAGGTCAGGAGTTCACGAACCCGAGACGGCCAGCTGGTTCCGCGCTCAGGGACACTTCGAACGGGCCAACGTGAAGTTCCTGACCGCCGACCAGCGACGGCTCGCCTTCAACCCGTTCACCACAGCCGACCCTGTCAAGGAACTATCTCGCCTGGCGCAGTTCATCGCCGAGGTGGTTCAAGGGACGGAGTCGAGAACTGGCTGTTCTCCCAGTACCGACCCATCGGCTGCGAGAACAATACGCGAGGCGGAGAGCTAAGGCTTCCAGCGGCACGAGTTGTACCGGGCGTGGACGACGTGTGCAACATGGTCGACGGAGTGAATACCCACGACCAGCCCATTCATGCTCTCAAGGACCAGTACCCGTTTCCGTGTCTGATTCCTCACCGACGGGCGGTGCTCCGCTGCTCCTGGAGACGGCCTATTGCGATCCCCGTATCCATCTCACCACGCGCCCTACCTTCCGGACGTTGAAGTGTTCGGAGCCGATGATGGCAGGCCCATTCGTGATCATTCCGCGGTGTGCTGGAGGCACCGCTGATAAGGTCGCTGCTTCCAATCCCTACTGGCCAGGCCAGTTGTCCGACCCAGGAGCATAAGAGCCATGAGCCGTTTGAGTGAGTCCGTCACCCGCGTCATGCACATCCTTGATGGAGCGGACCTGGGCGCGGACTATACGGTCATGCGGCTGCTCGGTGAGACAACAGCAAGGCGCTCGCTCGACCTCTCCGACCTCTCCCCCAAGGAGCAGGCTGCCCTGGTCGAGGGGCGCGCGAATCACCTGATCCCCTCAGCTGCGGTGCTCGCCGAGAAGATCGAGGCCGCGCAGGTGGCGGGACGGCCGTTCGTCGTGAAGTACGGCATCGACCCGACCTCGCCCGACGTCCACATCGGACACGCGGTGCCGATCATCATCGCCAGCCGGTTCCAGCGGATGGGCCACCACGTCGTCTTCATCATCGGCGACGTCACAGCAAAGATCGGCGACCCGTCGGGGCGCTCCTCGGAGCGCCCGCCCCTCACAGACGATGACATCGCCCGCAACCTGAGCGGCTACCAGCAGCAGGTCACGCCGTTCATCGACTTCGAGCGCGCCGACCTGCGCTTCAACGGCGAGTGGCTGAACAAGGTGACCCTTCCGGAGCTCGTCGGGGTCCTCGCCCGGGTACCTGTCTCCATGTCACTCCAGCGCGAGGACTTCCGCACCCGGCTCGCCGAAGGCCTCGGGCTGTCCGTCGCTGAGTTCGTCTACTCCGTCGTCATGGCGTGGGACTCGGTGGCCATCGACGCCGACGTCGAGCTCGGCGGTGTGGACCAGCTGCTGAACCTCCAGATGTGCCGCAAGGTCATGGAGATCTCGGATCAGACCCCCGAGGTCGTCATCACCACGCCGCTCATCGAGGGCACCGACGGCACGGGCACCAAGATGAGCAAGAGCAAGGGCAACTACATAGGGCTGACGGCGTCACCCGACGACGTCTACGGTCGGCTGATGTCCATCCCCGACCACCTGATCGAGCAGTATCTCCAGCTGCTCACCGAGTGGACGGACGACGAGATCCGCGTGGTCACCAAGCGCCTGGAGGCGGGAACCGCGCACCCGATGGCGGTCAAGCGCATTCTGGCCGGTGAGGTAGTGGCTGCGCTACACGGTCTGGACGCTGCTGCAGCTGCCCGCGCGGAGTTCACGGCACGCTTCTCCAGGCGCTCCTTCGGGGACACCCAGACCCTGCCCGTGGTCTCCTTGAAGGACCACGCCGAGGAGACGCTCGGCGCGCTGGTCAGCCGGACGCTGGACTTCGCTCCCAGCATCTCCGCCGTGCGCCGTGTGGCTCAGCAAAACGGCCTTCGCCTGATCCGCGAGTCGAACGGAGAGCAGCAGGCCATGCCGCTCGCCGAGGCTTCTGTCCAGCAGGCGCTCGGCGAAATCGTGAGCGCGGTAGGGGCACTCGAAGGTGCCGCGCTGTACCTCAAGGCGGGCCGCAAGGTCGCCCGCATCGAACTCTGACATCAGGTGCGGCGCAGTTGCTGGTATCCGGTGCCGACGCTGCAACGTCTCGGGGGCGCTGCGGATGCCACGGCAGTTCCACATGCGGTCATGGTCGTGTCGTCTGATGGTCGACACGATTGTCGTACGGCTCGCACGGTCGAGCGGGCGGTGCGATCGCCTCGGACTTCGACAGATCGCGGAGACAGTGAGGTGCGTAATGCTGCGGCGCGATACCGAGTATGTGCTGGTCTGGAGCACGCGGGACCATTGCTGGCTGGCACGGCCGGTGAAGCGTCAGGGCGGCGTTTTGGTGCCCGTTGGAAGCGCAGCAACAGCGGTGGAGCTGCCGATGTGGAGTGGCCGGGTCGATTACTCCGAGGCCTGTGAGTGAGATGCCGTGCGCGACGGTTCGCACGACAGCGACATCACCACCCGGCCGGCCTGTCTGGCGTCGGGATCGTGGCGTACGAGACCTGGTATCCGGGTGGCTACGGCCTTCGAGTCGGTCTGAACATCGAACGGATCCATGGACATGGCGGTGACTCAGTCGTCGTCTGGCTCGATCCCCCAGTGCGCCGCGACAGGAGGCTCCGCAACGCGCGCCGCACGCCATAGAGCACGGATGGTCAACGACAACGAGTAGAAGGAGACACGACGATGAGCCGCCATGACGTCATGAACGAATCTGCTGAGTCGCCGCGACGACCGTACGGGATGCGGTACCTACAGGCACCCCGCCATGCGGCCCAGCCGCGGCCGGACGGTGTCAGCTACAGCCCGGAGCTGCAGTTGACGGTCGGTGCGGACGGCAACCCCTGGAAGACCGATGCAATGGCCTCGGAGACGTCGACGAACAACGACGGTAACCAGACCGGCGAAGACACCAACAGTGATCCGTGGTGAATCCGGCTGACATGGGCAGCCGACCAACCGTGCTGGTCCTGACGACGCAGACCGACACAACCGCTGACCTCGTCGTCCGGGAGCTGAACGAGCGGGACGTAGCGGTGTTTCGGTTCGACACCGCGCTTTTTCCGACTGAACTCACGGTGTCGGCGCAGCTCGACGACGGTTGGAACGGTTCGCTGTGGTTCGGCGGACGGGAGGTCGAGCTGGCCCGGGCGGGCTCCGTCTATTACCGGCGACCGGGTGAGTTCGTGATGCCGGAGTCAATGAGCCCGGCCACGCGGCGGTTCGCCGCCGCGCAGTCCCGAGCCGGCCTGCTGGGTGTGCTGGTGTCACTGAACTGCCTGTGGGTGAACCATCCTGGCCGCAACGGGGACGCGAGCTACAAGCCGTGGCAGCTGACCGGCGGCGTGGTCGACGACGACGGCTTGCCGAAAGGGATGCCCACCAGCATCGTGGACACGGAGGGGTTGGACGACTCGATCACGTTGTGCGCGCATCAGTCCCGGGAATGGGTCGACAAGCACCACGAGATCCGCCTCACTGTCGTGGGAAACGCCTTCTCCGCCGCCGAGATCCACGCTGGCAGCGACGCCGCGCACGTGGACTGGCGCAACGACTACGCCTCACTCACCTACCGGGTCGTCGACGTTCCCGGCGCGGTGCGGCGTGGTGTGGTGGAGTTGATGCGCCGCTTCGGATTGGTGTTCGGAGCGCTGGACTTCGTCGTCACGCCGGCAGGAGAGTGGCGTTTCCTGGAGATTAACCCCAACGGCCAATGGGGTTGGATCCAGACTGTCACCGGCCTGCCCATCTCGAATGCCCTGGCCGACCTGCTGCAGAGAGGAGCGGCGTCGTGACCACCGAGGCCCCGTCAGGTGTGGACGAGGTGTGTGCTCGGCAGATGCGGGACCAACTCGCCGACCAGCTCGCAGCGAACGGCGACCTGAACACGACGGGCTGGCGCGATGCCGTCCGTCGGGTGCCGCGGCATGTGTTCCTACCCCGGTTCTACGCCCGGCAGGAAACCGATCGTGGTCCCACGGCGTGGGTGCCCGTTACCCGCGAGACCGCGGGTAACGACGCCTGGCTAACAAAGGTGTACGAGAACACGACCTGGACCACACAGCTGGACGGCAACGACGCCTCATGGGATCGAGCAGGTCCGCAGGTCGGAAACCCGACCAGTTCGTCGACGCTCCCCGGTCTGTTGGTCATGATGCTCGAACACCTCGACGTCACCGATGGTGATCGGTTACTGCTTGTCGGCACCGGGACCGGCTACTCCACCGCGCTCGCGTCCGAGCGACTCGGTTCCAGCCAGGTATTCAGCGTCGACGTCGACCCCATCCTTGCCGACCGCGCCCGAAACCGTCTCCGGCAGGCCGGATACACGCCTACCGTGGTGGCCGGCGATGGCCTCGCTGGGCACGAGAGCGGCGCGCCGTACGACCGGGTGATCGCGTTCTGCTCTCCGACGTCGATCCCGGCAGCCTGGCTCACCCAGGCCCGGCCGGGAGCTCTCCTCGTCGCCAGCGTCACCGGCGCGCTCGGTTCCTACGGCCTGGTCAAGCTCACCGTCAACGAGAACGGCACGGCGTCCGGGCGGATTCTGCCAGACATGGCGTCGTTCATGTTGGCCCGCAGCCAGGCTAACCCACAGCCTGCCGACCTGAAGGATCGCATGGGCCCCACTCAGGGCGCTCCGCAGCCGACCCGCCTGACCCCAGCGGTCCTCGAAGACCCTGCTTTCCGCTTCACCGCCCAGTACGCGCTGCCGCAGGTCATGTACTTCACCGTCGCCGAGGGCGACGTCACCTACACCTACCTCTCTCACCACACCGACGGCAGCTGGGTGCGCCTCCACCACGACGGCGACGACTGGCTGCTCGAACAAGGGGGCCACCGAGCCCTCTGGAACGAACTCACGGCCGTCCACGACACCTGGCAAGCCCACGGCCGGCCTGCGCCACACAGGTACGACCTGCGAGTCGATGAGGGTGGCGTTCAACGGCTTGTCCTTGAGACACGGCTCGACAGTTCCAGCTGGCAGTCAGCCCCTCTGAGGTAGGACAGCTGTGCGGACGATAGTCCTGCCTTGCACCTATCGTGATCTTTTCGGGTCGCGTCGCGCTACGCTGGAGCTCAGCCGCCTCGACGAAGGACCTGGGTGTATGGACACCGTTCACAGCTGGACGGGGATACAAACTGCCGCGCTGCGTCGCGCCATGCGCATGAGCGTCCGCGATTTCGCCGCACACCTCGGGGTCGCGATCCGGACTGTCAGTAAGTGGGAAACACGCCGGGACAGCATCACGCTGCAGCCTGCCAGCCAGGCCATGCTCGACGTCGTCCTGAACCGAGCATCCGACCATGAGAGAGCCAGATTCGCCCAACTGGTCGAAACAGATCGTGAAACATCAAGCTCCGAGGAGCCGCCGGCGGCATTGAAGAAGTCAGATATCTTCCTCCCTCTGGTCGTCGACGGCCAGACGGTGTTGACTCCGCTCTTTGTCAACCCTGCTGATGGCCAGGCGATCTTCAACATTCCTGCCGGCGTCACTGGTGTGCCGGCCAACCCGACCGCTGTCGCCGCCGAGTCCGGGTGCGTCAGGCAGGAGGGCACCGGAAGAGATGACATGGAGATCGCGCGAGGGCACGCCCTCGGAGTGCTCGCATATGGGCTCGCGGCCACCGCGTGGGGAGACTCTCGGCAGCCTCGGCCGGACCGGCGCCATCGGCAGTACCTGCGGGCGGAGATTGTCGACCGCATTCGGCTCGCCGCGCTGGGCTATAACCACATGGCTGCCGAACCGGTGGCCGTGCCATTGGCTGAGCGTGAGGCCGCAGTGCGCGAGGCTGAGTTGGACTACCAGGCTGCGAACTACGAGGCGGTTGCCTGGAAGCTCCCCGGTCTCATTAAGGCCGCAAGCGTCGCCGGCGATGCATCACGAAGCATGCAGGAGTCCTGCAGTTCGACATATGCGGTCGCGGCCAAGCTGTTGACGAAGGTCGGCGAGGCGGAACTCGCCTGGGTGTGTGCCGATCGTGCCGCGACAGCAGCGATGGTCGCGGACTCCACCAGTGCCAAAAGCGCAGCGGCGTACCAGCTTGTTGGCGCGATGCTTGCAGCCGGGGAGAAGGAACCCGCTGAGTGTCTTGCTGTCCGGACCGCTGAAAGGCTGACGGCATCCCGTCGAACCCTTGACGAGCCAGAACTGCTGTCCCGTACCGGCGCCCTTTGGCTGATCTCCGCAGTCATCGCGGCGCGCCGTGGAGACCTTGTAGAGACGGACCAGCGACTTGCGCAGGCTGAGAGCCTTGGCGAACGGCTAGGGCGAAACGCCAATCACGGTTGGACGGCTTTCGGTCCGACCAACGTCGTGATCCACCGGCTTTCCGCTGCGATGGAGGTAGGTGACCCGAGAAAAGTGTTGCGACTCGCCGACTCGCTCGACCCCGAGACTCTTCCCGTCGGTCTTCGCGGGCGGCGCGCCCAAGTCCACCTGAACCTTGCGTGGGCCCACGCCCAGCTTCGCAACGACGACGCCGCCGTAGTGCAGCTCCAGGCGCTGGACCGCACGGCTCCGGAGCTGCTCCGCTTCAACGGCGTCAGCACGAACGTGATCCGTGAGCTGCTGCGGCGAGAACGCCATGGTCGCATCGCCGCGCTCCGACCGATCGCTCGACGGGCAGGAGTCTCGTGATCAGCTCCAACCGCATGCTCTACCTGGTGGCCACCGGTGCTCCGCTGTCCAGTCACGTTCACCGTGCCGTCGTTCTTGGACGCGATCAGGGGTGGCGCGTGGCCGTCATCGCGACCAACGCGGCTTCGGCCTGGCTGGACCACGACGCCCTCGAACGTCTCGACGTGCCCATCCTCAATGAGCACCGGCAGCCGGACACAACCAAGCGGCTGGCGCGACCCGACGCCGTCGTGCTCGCGCCCGGGACATTCAACACGATCAACAAGCTCGCCGCCGGGATCGCCGACACGTACGCGCTGAGTGTGCTCTGCGAAGCGCTCGGAGCGGACCGGCGATTGGTAATCGTGCCGTTCGTCAGCCAGTCGTTGGCCGGCCACCCAGCCTGGACGCCTTCACTGGCAACGCTGCGGCAAGCTGGCGCGCATCTCGTGGACCCACGCAGCGGGCAACTCGGTGTGGACGGACCGCTGGAGTCTGGCACCGGCGACGCGGTGGCTCGCGCATTCCGCTGGGAGTGGGCACTCGCACCCATCGCCGACATGACGGACCGCCGACTCGGGCAGTGAGTCTTCTCGGCTAAACTCGCTTGTCGTCGCTCATGGCGTCCAATTGGGCGTCCGCAGTGGCCGACGGAAACTGGAAGACCAGGAGCAACCCGACAACTGGTGTCTGAACCGCCGTCACCCATGTCCCATACCACTTCCTCCACTGCTAGCTCGCCGTTCCGCCAGCCGCCCCCCGACCTCGGCGATTACAGCGCGCAGCGCCTGCCAGGGCAGCTTTCGGCCCGGTGACGTTCGAGGAGGATGCAGCGGCCACACGTCCTCGCCGTAGACCAGTCGCACGTCGCATTGCCGCAACGCTTCTAGGTGTCCTGACCACGCCGGTTGTGCGGCGTGGGCGGCATTAATGCGTGGGAAGATCACGACCGGCGGGCGACGGTTTCCGATTGCTTCGCACACGGTGGTGAGTGCCTGGTTGTCGGCGATACCAAGGGATAGCTTTGCGACGGTGTTGGCTGTGGCTGGGACGACGGCGTAGCAGTCGACCGGCGGATGGGGGCTGGTCTCGCTAGGCAGCCGCGGCTCTGCGCGGACCGGTAATCCTGTGAGGGCTTCGATCTTGCTGTATTCCCCAGAGGCTCGCAGCCAAGTCGCGGCCGTGGGCGTCAGTGTCACTGCGACGGTCCAACCATCGGCCTGCATCGGGGCAATGAGCTTTGACCGGATATGTTCTATGCCGCCGGCTGCACAGGCGACAAGTCCGAGGACGGGGCCAGTCATACGGCGCGGCAGCGGTCGGCGAATTGCATGACATCAGATTGACGGCGGCCGATCGTGACCGGTGAACGGCGATAGATCGCGCGTACGGTTTCCCGGACTACCGGGTTGTGGCGCACGAACTGCGGCGCCTGTTGTTCGGCCAAAAGCAATGCCTCAACAGCGTACTCGTCTTGGGCGAGGTGACTGTGGGCACGGGCAACGTCGATGCGATGGCATACCTGCCGCTCGACTGGCAGGCCGCTGGGGTCGATGCTGGGGCCGTGCTCGGCTACGTACGCGATATCGCCAAGGTCCAGTGCGGTTGAGATCCGGTGTAGCTCGACATTGGTCGGACCGAACGCGGTCTGCCAATGGTTCGCATCGCGACCGAGTTGAGCGGCGGCGACACCGGCCCGGCTCAGAAGCGTTGTCGCGGTCTCGCGGTCCTGCCGCCGCGCGGCGGCGACCGACATTCGGAGGTCCAACATACCGATCAGGCTGAGGGCGTCGGGATCTCCGCCTTGGGCCCTGTCGGCGAGCCACGAGCGGGCAGCCTCGCCAACCTGCAGTGCGTCGTCGTAGCGACCAGCCGACAGCAACGCGTGGGTGCTAGCTCGTGCGGCGGATGCCAGCACCAAGGGGTCATCAGACAGGTCTGCCGCACCCATCGCTCGCTCAGATGCGATCCACGCCAGGTCGACCTCACCGATCTTGCTGAGTGTCGTAGCGGCCAGGTGATGGATTCTCGCTGAAACACGCCATCCTGGCCGCGTTCTGTCGCCTTCAAGCTCGTGTGCCGACATGATGAGTCCAGGCAAGGCGGCGATCGTCCGGCCGAGGCTACCGTTCTGGTAGTCGTTCCACGCAGCCACCGTCATGTGTTCCGTGCGCATGACGTCGAGCGGGTCGGCGGCGGTTTGGTCGAACAGAAGTCGAGACAGACGCCGTGGGTTCATCAGCGCGTCGCGTACGGCTGGTACGTCGTCGTCCCCCCGGTCGTCTTCGACCAAAACGGGTTGGCCGACGAGGTCGCCTAGCGTTACGCGCATCGCGCGGGCGAGCTCCGTCAGAATGTCGAGTCGCCGGATCTCCCGCTCGCCGCGCTCGATCTTGCTGAGCCAGTCCTCTGAGCGACCCACGAGGTTCGCGAGTACGGCTTGCGTCAGCCCACGGCGTATCCGGTAGAACGCGATGCGCTCCCCGATGCTGAGGTGGTCTCCCGCTCCACGCATGGAGCCAACGATAGTTCAGCACACGTTCTTGGACCCGGACAGTTTGTCCGGCTACCGCGCGGCTGGCTCGTGTCTCCTGGAGTTGTCGCTGTAGACAACACCAGATCGGAGTTTGGTGATGTGGGCTCAATTGCCGCCGCTAAGACCGTTGAATCGCCTCTTGAGCCGCCAGGCATGGTCAGGGCGAGATAGCCTGTCGCTCCGCTCGTCGCCAACCGCGGAGGTACCGTTGGCCACAAACGCACGCTCCTCCCGGTGGCCTAGGCTCAGTCCGGCGCGAGACACGGCCTTCTACTCTGCGCACCATGCCTCCGACGCCGATCGTGAAGCCGCGCTCTTACATCGTGCGCTGGATGTCGGTCTAGAGTTCAAGGCCCGACCCGAGATCTTCGGCCGCCGCATGGCCCCGCAGCGGATCCGAGACCTGCTGATCCGTGACCTACCTGAGAAGGCGAGCACCCTCGACGCCGTCCTGGAGTCCTTCGTTGACGAAGTTCTGCCGCTGTGCAAGAACGAAGCCAGCCCTCGGTTTCTCGGGTTCGGGGACACGGGTGACGATGCCGCCGCCCTTGCCGGCGGAATCTTGGCGCTCCTTACACAACAGAATCTGATCAACCAAAGTTTCGATTCACCGAGTGCGACCTTCGTCGAAATGCAGGTTCTCCGCTGGTTGCGTGATCTGCTTGGTTTCACCAATCCTGCGGCGTCCGATGTAACGACCGTTTGGGATGTGGGTGGCGTAGTCACCCACGGTGGAACGGCAAGCAATACGATCGCTATGATGCTGGCGCGCGAGCACGCGGCTCCAGACACCACGCAGCACGGCGTCACCGATCCGGGCCGCTTTGGAGTGATTGTTCCCCGCGGAATCGGACACTACAGCGTGAAGAGCGCGCTGACCTGGATCGGCGTCGGCGCTCAGATCATCGAGGTCGACACGGCAGGTTTCCGCTACGACATGTCCAGCCTGCGACGGGCCCTGCGTGACCACGCTGGGCAGATCATGGCGGTGGTTGCCTATGCCGGTGACAGTCGCACCCAGACGGTGGAACACTTGCGGGCCGTTCACGACGTTGTGCACGCTGCCGACCAAGGCATCTGGCTCCACGTGGATGCTTGTTGGGGACTCGTGTGTGCATTCAACGAGCGCTTCCGATCCATGATCGACGGTATCGACTTGTTCGATAGTGTGACCGTGGACCCGCACAAGGTGATGGCGGTGCCTTATAGCCTAAGCGCGCTGCTGGTGCGGCGCCCGGCGGCCCTGCGGACGATCTCCAGCTATTCCGATCTCATAATGCAAGAGGATTACGCCTTTGGTCAGGTCACACCCTTCATCGGCACCAAGGGCTGGATGTCATTGAAGCTTTGGATGATGATACGCGCGCACGGCCAGACCGGGTTGGCCGAAATCGCCGAGAACCGAATCGAGCGAGCACGCCGGTTCGCCACGCTGGTTGACGACCATCCTAGTCTGGTGCGCGTGCACGAGCCGGACTTGGTCGCGGTGGCGTTCATGTATCTACCTGAGGGCACCAAACTGCGACGAGGCAATCTGAGCACGACGGTCGTCGCGCGAATCAACGCGGTCAATCAACGGATTCACTCGCGAATGCTCGCTGAAGGGCAGTGGCATCTGCACCAGTTCAGCCTCCCGGACGATCTGGGTCGCCTCCGCCCTGGCGCGACTCTGTACCCGCTGCGATTCATGGCGAACAACCCGCGCACCACAGAGCAGGATATGACACAGGTGCTGACCTACGTTTCCAGGCTCGGCCGCGACCTCGAAAGTGAAGCCCGATGACCGAGCTGGAACACTTCCGGGCAGTGTACGAGGTAGCCGGTGTATACGACCAGCGGCTACTGCCGCACTTCTTCAACGGCATTGAAGACGTGGACCTGGTCACCGACGTGCTGAATCAATACTACGGTGAGGCCGCAGCCGGCCTTGCCGTCGTAGAGTTCGGCTGCGGCACCGGCCGCATGACTTCTCGGCTCGCTCCGTACTCACGACGACTGATCGCAGCCGACTACAGCCCGATCATGATCGAGGCTCGTTCAGCGACGATTTCCGGATGCCGAGACCCTCTGCCTGGAGACCCGCGACGCGGTCATTCACCTACTGGACGAGGGTAATTTCGGTTCGTTCGACCTCGTCGCCGCGTTCTGGTCGCTGAGCTATCCGCTTGGCGAGTATTTCGAAACGATGACCGCTGAAGGTGTACGACCTGTTGACGACATCACCCGCGGTCGTGAGCAGGCTTTCAACTTCGTGCACCAATTGTTAAGTTTGACAGCCCCCGGCGGTCATTTTCTGGCGCTGTTCTTCGATGCCGAGACCTCTGAGCAGCGACTGGTTACCCGCTTGTGGGAGCGCATTGCACCATTCCCAGAAGGTGGGCGTAACCACACCCTAAATCTCCTGCTCAGTGGACTTCGACAGGCCGAGGAGCACGGTCATGGAACGTTGACCCACAGCCGCTACGGCGGGGTGGCTTGGGCTGCCGATCGCGAGGCGGCCATGGCGTGGTTCAACGTCGTACACCTCAAGAGTTTTCCCGACTTGATCAATGCACCCGCCGTCCAGCGTGAGATCGGCAGGTTCGTGGATCGCTACGTACAACCGTCTGGCGACGTCGCCTTGCCCAGCGGTGTCCACGTGATCGATTTCCACACCAAACCCCATCCCGCCTGCCACCTACCTGGGCGCGTCCCATGATGTCGCCACTGGCTCCGCTCCACGCGGCGAGCCGTCTGCGACAGCGGTTCGCCGGACCAGACGGATATGGCATCGCCTACGGCTCTTTTCCTGCGGAAACTGCCACCGCGACCTCGGACCTGGACCTCGTGTTCGTTACGCCCGAGCCGCTCGCCGACCGCCATCTGGCGGAGCTCGTACACGCCGCCTGCCAGCTTCACCAAAATCATGGCTTGGGCCTCGACCGAGAGGTCGACTATGCGGTCAAGTTGCACGCCACCTGCAACGACGTAGCCGCCGCTGTCTCGCTATGCTCCTTCCTCGCCGACGACGACATGATCGAGGTGCAACCAGTCGTGGTGGAGCCATGGTTCCTCAACTCCAAACAATTTCGTCTTCGGCTTCTGCTCAATGCGCTGACCAGCCCCCATTCCTTCCTCGGCGGTAACGTTGCGCTATACGAAAAGCATCGACAAGCAGCCGAGCGTGCTGTAGCAATGCTCGCATTATCGCTCCATCATGGACAGGTGATCACACTTTCGAGTGCGGTAGCGGCGATCACCCTGGGCCCCGATGGCGCAAGTAAGAAGGACTACCTCGGCTACGCTGCCAACACTTACCTGATCTCCGTCCTGCACCGCGGACTGGCTCAGTTGGCCGCCGAGGGTATCGTCCGTGATGTCGACGGAAGTTGTTTCACACTTGACCAAGCGGTGCTTCACGCCGTCATCACAGCGCTCAGGCGCATCCCATAGCCGGCGACGGCCCAATGGGCGGACCTGGGATGATAGCCCGACGATCAAGGAGGACTGTATCTGTGAGTAACCACGAGGTGCTGCCGCTATCGGGCCACGTTGCTTCCGCCGTGTCCGAGGCCATCGACCGCTCACGCCCCGACCTGGCAGGTGCGGACCCCGTGGTACGCCGATCCGAACACGCTGACTTCCAGTCCAATGCGGCGTTCGCGCTCGCGAAGCGGGTGGGCATGAGACCGTTTGACCTCGCCACCGAGTTGGCCACTGCGCTCGACGGCGAGCAGTTCGGCTGCGTCGAGCTGTCCGGTCCAGGTTTCCTCAACATCATGGTGCCCGAGCACGCCATCTGGGAGCAGATGTCCGCACGGTTGGCCAGCGATCGGCTCGGCATTGCCGTGTCCCAAGCGGAACGACGGACAGTCATCGACTATTCGGCGCCGAACATCGCCAAAGAGATGCATGTCGGCCACCTTCGCACGACGATCATTGGTGACAGTCTCGCCCGCATCCTCGAGTTCCTCGGCGCGGAGATCGTCCGGCAGAATCACCTCGGCGACTGGGGAACCCAGTTCGGCATGCTAATCCAATACCTGGACGAGCACCCCGACGCGACCTGGCGCCACGACGAACTTACTGGCAAAACCTCGGCCGCATCAGCCCTGGACGACTTGTACAAGGCCGCGCGCAAGGAGTTCGACGCCGACCCGGCCTTCGCCGACCGCTCCCGCGCACGTGTGGTCGCGCTCCAATCCGGCGAGCCCACCACCACCGCCCGGTGGCAGGAGATCGTCGACGAGTCCGAGAATTCCTTCCGCGACATCTACAACCGGCTCGACGTGTTGCTCACACCGGAGGACTCCGTCGGCGAGTCATTCTACAACTCGATGCTCACCAGCACGATCAACGAACTCGTCGACGCAGGTATCGCCGTGGAGAGTGACGACGCCTTGGTGATCTTCTCTGAAGAGGTCACCGGCCCCGACGGCAGCGCCGTACCGCTCATGGTGCGCAAGCGCGACGGCGGCTACGGCTACGACACAACCGATCTAGCAACTATCCGCTATCGCATCCACGATCTCAAGGCTAAACGGCTGCTGTACGTCACCGACTCCCGCCAGGCACTGCACTTTCAGTTGATCTTCGAAGCAGCCCGCCGCGCCGGCTGGCTCACCGACGCCGTAGACGCCGAACATGTTGCCTACGGCACCGTGCTAGGCCCGGACGGTCGCCCCTTCAAGACACGTGCGGGTGGCACTGTGCGACTGATGGATCTCCTGGACAACGCGGTCGAACGTGCTCGCACCATTGTTGCGGAGCGCGACCCCGGCATGGCCCCAGCAGATCTCGACCGAATCGCCGAAGCTGCGGGAATCGGTGCCGTCAAGTACGCCGACCTGTCCACCTCCAGGGTCAAGGACTACGCCTTCGATGTGGACCACATGGTGTCGTTCACCGGCAACACTGGCGTCTACCTCCAGTATGCGCACACGCGGATCCGGTCCATCCTCCGCAAAGCCAGCGACGCCGAAATGCCCATCGATCCCAGCATTCCGCTGGCACCGGCCGAACGCGCCCTCGCCCTGGAACTCGATGCCTTTGGCACCACGCTCACCGACGTAGCCGACACCCTCGAGCCGCACCGGCTCTGCGGATACCTCTACGACCTCGCCCGTGACTTCACCACGTTCTATGAAGCCTGCCACGTCCTCAGCGCCGCCGAACCTCTCCGCAGCAACCGGCTCGCACTGTGCCAACTCACAGCCCGCACGCTCGAACATGGCCTTAGCCTCCTTGGCATCAAGGCACCAGAACGGATGTGACCGAAGCATTCAATCGGCATCAGTGGGTCACCGCCGAACCTCAGGGTCCACCCTCGAATCGAGACCGCCATGGCACGGTCCGGATAACGGGCAGCTCCCAACCTCAGCGGTCCAGGCGAAATGAGGCCTACGCGCTGCTGCTGCCACTGGGCGGCTGAGGTGCCTTCCACCTGAGGAACTTTGAACTGTCGCAAGTGGAAGTCTCCCCTGCTCGACAAGCGCTTCCGTGCTTCTACACGCGCCCGACGCCGATCAGTCGTGAACGATTCGCGCTGACGGCGTCCGACGATTTCCGCTGCGGTGACCGATTAAACATCTTGCCGCGGTCACCTGGCATCGCAGCATCGTATCCGAGCTACTCGCCGTACAGAGTGGCGACCTACACGCATTGGATCCTGATGCGGCTGACGGCACTCCCGCACTTGAGATCTAGTGGCGGTGTACCTTGAGCTGCTGTAGACCGATGCGGCAGTCGGAGTGGCTGACGGAAGCTGGAAGACCACTGGCGCCACCCGGACCCGGCAACTGGTGTCTGAACGCCCACTCATTGTTCGATCAGTTGGCGTTCACCGATACGGACCTGTTCAGTGGCCGTCAGTTCCAAGCTGATCGTGCCGGAAGCGCCAGTGTTCGATTCCCACGGCGCCACCCAATACGTCGTGGCCGTGACGGTGAAGCCCTGCTCAGGCTGATCCCTACTCGTCCGCTGATATCGGTAACCACAGTCGCTGGACTCACGGACACCCTTGGCCTCATTGAACGCCTCACCGGGGGTCGAACAGGTAACCGAGGCGCCATCACCCATATCCCACACCACTTCCTCCACCGCAGCGGTCACCGTGACGGACACGCTTCCGGCCGACGCCGAGGCCGTATTGGGGCCCCACGTCTGCGGTGACGGGTCAGCGGCCCACATCCACACCGGCGCACCCACCAGCCCCATCGAGTCAGGATTCCGGGACAACGTCGCCGGAGCCATACCAACACCGATGGCGCCCAACTGCATTGACGTCAAGGCTTGGTAAGCGAGAACCTCGGGGTCGACGGCAATCTCATCGGGCGATGATTCCGACCAAAACAGATAGGTCTCGCCGTAGAAGGTAAGCCCCATATCGGCACAGTAGTAGATAGCGCCTTGCGGATAGTTCCCTTCCCACACCGCATTATCCGGTTCTGGCTGAGGTGTCGCCAATCCTACATAACATTGGCGGCCATTCGACCACGTACCTGTGCCGTATCCAGTTTCAGCGGTACAGGGTACCTCCTCCCGACTTTCACCCCGGATGACGTAGCAGCTGCGCTCAACTCCGTTGTCGTTATCACCGTCGTCCCCCTCGCCGCCTCCATCGTCGTCGTCATCCGTCACCTCGCAATCAATGAAAGTTCCGCTATCGCGATCCCAGCAGATTGCGAGGCCTGCATGGGCTTGCCAAGATAAGGGGCCAACGGCCAAGAAACTCATCAAAACTAAGGGCGCAATAACCTGGACGAGCCAGCGGCAGCGGTTCAGGGGCATGGCTCAGGCTCCGGCGGATCATCATCGGTGAACACCGGTTCGTCGACGACGACTCGCCAGTGGTAATCCTCACTGCCCGACGTATCGTGCAAAAGGTACTGGAAATACACCTCATCACCATTGTGAGTAACGAGACAGCCACGAACCACGATTCGTCGAGGCGCAACCCCTTCCTCAGGCTGATCAGGATCAAGGTCGTGATCAATAACCTCAAAGCCGTGGACTGTTGATTCGCCCGTACGTATACGGCCAGCCGCCCGCGCATCCTGCACACTCTCGTGAACGCTGATCCATGCCTGCCCCATGGCAACCTCGTCCAACTCTTCGAGCTCTAGTTCTGGATCGGAAAAGAGCCGGTCCATCACCGTATGAAAATCGAGAATCGCCAGCTCAGCCGCCCCAGATGCGAGATCCTCTTCGCTTTCAAGCTCCGCCTCCGGCGTTGTTTCATCCGGCGTCGCCGTCTCCTGAGTCGGCGCCGTGAGGGGCGGCCCCACAGGTTCGTCCGGGTCGGCAAACGTCGGGGTGGCAGTTGGCGGCGTTTGAGTGGAGATCGGAGTCGTGCTATCTGGCTCGCTGTTGTTCGTGCATCCGGTGAGCACACACACCGTTATCCCGGTAAGGACAATGGCTCTATAACCCGTCCCGCTCATACTCGCCTTCCGCTCCTTGGTGTCACAGATCTTCGGCGATTCTTACCGTGGCCTCGCCGTGGCTGGTAATAGTGGTTATTCCGATGATGGACAGGAAGACGGTCTTCTCGGTGGTGATTGTCGTGACGGTGATCAAGTCGCCACTGATCGACACGTCGCCCTGGACACCTGCTTCGGCCAGGTAACTTCGCGCAGCGGCAATTGCGGCTCCGGCATCTAGCCCGAAACCACCGCCCAGATCCGTACCGTCGATGTGTTGGCCCGCTGCACGCGCCGCTTCAGCGGCAGCATTATCCGCCCGCTGCATGTTTCGGACCTTCACGCCGCCGTCGAACACGAGCCCGATGATCGCGATCAACGCCACCGCCAGGATGCTCGCGACCAGGCCGATTGCTCCACGCTCGCAATCACTCCGTCGCGGCGCACTCACTGTGTCCGACACGTCTTAGACCCTTCGCGTTCTGCAAATCTCGACATGAAGCGTGCCCCTAGGTCGGATCGCGCTGTGGGCGACTTACGACGTCGTTGATGTTCTTCGGCGCGAGCGAGACTTCCGAACCGGCGCACGCTGTCCTCTCCCTACTGCTCGATGAGCTGCCGTTCACCGATACGCACCGACGCCGAAGACGTCAACGGATCCACATCCAACGTCCCGGACTCCCCCGTCGAAGCCTCCCAACTCGCAGCCCAGATCGTCGTAGCTGTCACCGTGTAGGCCTGATCGCTCTGATCGCCACTGGTGCGCGTGTACAGATACCCACAGTCCGGCGAATCTCGCACACCCATGGCTTCGTTGTAAGGCTGACCTGGCGTGCTGCACGTCTTCGATCCACCGTCGCCCATGTCCCACACGGCATGCTCAACCTCGGCCACCACGGTGACGGTCACACCCTGCTCACTGCCGGATTCCTCCAGCGGCCCCCACGTTTGCGGCGAAGGGTCGACCGCCCACATCCAAACCGGCGCACCGACGAGGCCCATCGAGTCCGAACGCTGCTCCAACGTGGCCGGCGCCATCCCGATCTCGATCGGCTGAAGGTCCATGTCATCGAGGATCTCTTGCGCGAGTGCGGCCGGATCCACCGGCGGAGGCCCCTCGGGGCCTTCCGGAAGCCAAACGGGGGTTCGGGACGCCCACGCTGGTGGATATCCAGATCCGGCCAGCCGAAGGAGTTGATAAATCCACCCTTCCGGGTAGTTTTCCCAGACGCCTGGGTGGAGACAGGTGTCGCAGCCGTGTGTGCCGTGCGGCGCATACATCTCGGCCTCAGACTCACTCATTCGGCGGAGGTATCCGTCGTACTCGGAGACGAAGACGGCGTCTCCATATCGGCATGGGATGTTGAGCGCTGTGGGGTCGTTCTGCGCGCAAAGAGTCCTCTCCGGAACGTCCGGAACGTCCGGAACGTCCGGAGGGTCCGGAAGGTCCGGGCCGTCTGGGTCGTCGTCTACGCATATTCCAAACTGCCAGGTTTGCCCAGGTCTGCAGTCGTCTTGGGGCGGCGTGCTGGCCAGGGTGGCGAACGTGACGCTTAGGATCAACGTGGCGGCAATACCGGTGCCCAGGGCGAGCCGCGCCAACGGCCGGTACTTGCGCCAGCCTGGATGGTCGTTCTCGTTCGGTGTTATCTCACTCGCCATTGGACGCCTCTTTCAGGTGCCTAACGAGAGCAGGGGGATATGGCGCGCCACTGCCGTCGTCGAAGTGAATCAACACGTCGTCGTCCCACACCTCGGCTATGGGTCCGTGGTGATTGGGCTTTGGGTCGATGCCCGTCGCCTGGCGCATGAGGGCCCGTAACTGCGCGAGCCCCTCGTCCAGCACGTATACCCTGACCCCTGATTTGAAATCGGCCATTAGCTGTCACCTCGCCGCCGTCCGGTGGATATAAGACATGGGGAGGGCAGCCCGGTGGCGCGCCGCGTGACATCGAAGGTGCTTGTCGTGGTCATCCCCAGCGGGCGTACTCGCCTGGGGGGATAGCGGTAGGCGGTGCGCCACACTAGCAATCCTCGTCTGACTCGACCTCGGCTTCGTCCAGCAGCCAGGCACTCTGCCCGTCTAGTTCGATGTAATGCCAGGTCATGTGCCACCTGTGCGTTGTCACCGGGGGCTGGTGGATGTCGACTGGCTCGCCGTTGACGTCGACGTATTCCAGTCCGCCGCGGTCGACGCATGCGGTGGAGGTGGCTGTGTCGAGATTGCCGATGGTTTCGAACTCGTTGACCTCGTGGTGCATGACGGTGGTTTCGCCGATCTGGTTGGCTTGGTTGCGCGCCCAGGCGTGGACGAGGCCTTCAAGCTCCAGTCCGGCCACCCCGATAGGGGTCAGAGGCCAGTCGGCGATGACCTCGAGGGGCCAGGCTTCATCGTCTGTGCCCGCTAGCTCGGTGACGTTCGCGTAGTAGTGGTCCATCTTCGCTATGAGGTCTTCGAAGGCGGCTTGGATGTCTTCTTCGGCGAGCTCTTCTTCGGTTGGTTCTGTCGGTTGGGGCGGCGCCGTCAATTCCGGGGCGGTGTCCTCAGTGGGCTCGGCGACCGCCGGTGTGTCGTCGTCAGCGTCGTCGCCTCCACAAGCAGCCACCACGAGCAACATGGCTGCTGTGACCGAGGGGATGAGGTACCGCTTCTGTCGCATCGAGTATCCAATCCTCAAAATTGGCCAACACCAGTCGTCATCGTCATCCACACACGTCCGCTACACCGGTTCCCGTCACCGTCGTGACACCGATGATTGACAGCAGCGTCGTACCTTCGGTGATGGTCGTGGCAACGATGATCACCACCGCCCTCACTCCCGCCCGAACCGATCACTCCACGCTCGCAATCGCTCCGTCGCGGCGCACTCACTGTGTCTGACACGTCTTAGACCCTTCGCGTTCTGGGAATCTCGGCATGAAATGGGCCCCTGGGCCGGATCGCACTGTAGGCGCCTTGCGGCATCGTTGATGTTCTTCGGCGCGAGCCAGACCTCCAAAACCGGCGCACGCTGCCCCTCTCCCTACTGCTCAATGAGCTGCCGCTCACCGATACGCACCGACGCCGAAGACGTCAACGGATCCACATCCAACGTCCCGGACTCCCCCGTCGAAGCCTCCCAACTCGCAGCCCACATCGTCGAAGCCGTCACCGTGTAGGCCTGATCGCTCTGATCGCCACTGGTGCGCGTGTACAGATACCCACAGTCCGGCGAATCTCGCACACCCATCGCCTCGTTGTAAGGCTGACCCGGCGTACCGCACGTCTTCGATCCACCGTCGCCCATGTCCCACTCGACGTGCTCAACCTCAGCCACCACGGTGACAGTCACACCCTGCTCACTGCCGGATTCCTCCAGCGGCCCCCACGTTTGCGGCGAAGGATCCACCGCCCACATCCACACCGGCGCGCCCACCAGACCCATCGATCCTGGGTTCTGGGACAACGTGGCCGGCGCCATCCCGATCTCGATCGGCTGCAGATCCATGTCATCGAGAATCTCCCGCGCGATCTCGGCAGGGTCGCGTCGAGGGGCCTCGCCGATCGGGGTCTCCGCCAACCACATGTGTCCCCGTTCGCCCCAGATCGCGATGGCCGGCGGTATCACTCCGGAGAGTTTGCGCCATTCATAGATCCAGCCGTCGGGGTAATTGTCTGCCCAGTAATGATGGTTATCCCCACCTGGCTCAAACGAGCCGATGCGAGCTTCCGACACCGGGCGCAGGTATCGATCCAGCTCCCTGACGAACAAAAACCCAGCCGACGTGCACGGCGCATTGGGAACAGTGGGGTCGTTCTGATTGCAGCCAGTCTCGGTCTCTGGGTCGTCATCGGGCAAACAGAAGGTACCCGTCCAAGAAGTTCCTGGGGGGCAGTCATGATCTGGCGGGCGGGTCGACGCCTGCGCTGAGGTTGTGGCGATGAGGAGGCCGGCAACTAGCGTTGCAACGCCGCGGCCGATCATTCGCATGGTTCGTCCACTGTCAACGCAATGTCGACAACAACCCAGCCACCATCATCTCCAAACGACGGATGGAACTGCCACGTCATTCGCCAGGTCTGGAACTGGGCCGGGTCGCTGGGGGCGTCGTAGGGATCCCCGTTGTAGTCCACAAGCTCCAGGTTGCGTTGATCAAGGCACGCGGTGGAGGTGGCCGTGCTTACCGTTTCGTCGTCGGAGAGGTCGACCTGTTCAGCGTCGGAGAGCTCCACGTCTTTGACGGTGTGGAAGGCGACGTCGGAGTCCCCGACTTGTTCGATCCCAACAGTCCCCCACACGCTGATCCAGTTCTCAAATTCAAGCCCTGCATCCCCGTAGACGGGCCACGATTCGACGACTTCGATGGCCCACCCCGACTCGTCGGTGGCGTAATCGGAGGTGTTGATCTTTGTGTCCTCCCACGCCACGACCAGTCGTTCGAAGGCGGCCTGGATGTCTTCTTCGGCGAGTTCTTCTTCGGTTGGTTCTGTCGGTTGGGGCGGCGCCGTCAGTTCCGGTGTGGTGTCCTCGGTGGGCTCGGCGACCGGCGGTGTGTCGTCGTCAGCGTCGTCGCCTCCACAAGCAGCCACCACGAGCATCATGGCCGCTGTGACCGCAGGGATGAGGTAACGCTTCTGTCGCATCGAGTATCCAATCCTCAAAGTTGGCCAACAGTCGTCATCCACACGTCCGCTTCACCGGATCGCGTCACCGTCGTGATGCCGATTATTGATAGCAGCGTCGTACCTTCGGTGATGGTCGTGGCAACGGTGATCATCTCCGCCCTCACTCACGCCCAGGCCGATCGCTCCACGTTCCCCGCCACGCCGTCGCATCACGCTCACCGCTGCCTGTAGGTGTCGATTGGACTAACCCCGGTCTTGACAGCGGTGCGCGAGCTTAGACCCGGGATGGGAAGGTCACTCACCTTGATCGGACACGTGATGGTGACCGAGACCGTAGCGTGTTGTCCCGCTGGAACCGCGAATCCCGAAGTATCTACATCCACGCTGGTCGACAGGCACTCAAGCCCTTGGCCTTGCAGGGACATCGCCGCCGCCGACTGCGCCTCGCTGACCGCGGCGGCGGGATGCCGGGCCAACGAAGCCGCACGGGCGGCATCTGCCGCCGCTTGCTCGACTGCGCCCGACGCCAAGATCACTCGGCCCGCCAACGCCAGCACCGCCATCACCAGCAACACCCCCGGCGCAATGATCACCCACTCCAGCGCCACCGACCCCTTCTCACCCGTACGGTGCAAGCCTCGCTTGAACAGCGGCGGTGCGGTCATCGCGTCGTCCACTCGCGTAGCGGTGCCGTCGAAGACTGAGTCACCTTAGGCCCCGAAACCCCGGGAAGCACCGACGGCGCCCTCCCGGTAACGGTGACCGTGACTACGCTCGCAGTGGAACTCTGCGACGTCGACCAACTGCTCATGATCTTTGGACCACCCGCATTAGAGATGAACGCACTCGCACGAGCTGCGCCATCCCCACGAGACTCGGCAGAAGCCACCCGGGCACCCTCTTGCGCAGCGCCCAGCGCGACGTTTCGAGCATGGAACCACAACCCACCCTGGATGATCGCGAAGAGTGCAGCGAGCACCAACGGCCAGACGATGACGGATTCCAGCGCCACCGACCCGCGCTCGTTCCGCTTCCGGCGCGCTGTACTCATCGCTGCCGCCTATGGAGTGATCTCATTGCTGTGTTGTGTTATCACTCGGACGAGCAAGGCAGCCAAGGCAGTGATTACGACGAACGTAGCCGCGGCGATAATGACGTATTCCAAACCCGCCGCCCCGCCCTCACGCCGCCCAGTACTGCCAAGCCGATCACGGACACGACCTCGAACGTGCTCCATGCCCGCGTGCAACCAGGCGCTGACGGCTAGAACCGCCTCATTGTTCATGCTGTTCTCCTCCACGGTCGCACACCGTCTTTGCCGGCACTTGACGATCTCCGTGACCAAACAGTAAGGCTTCTCGCCAGCTAGCGGAACCCCAAGTCACGTCGCAGCCGCCATGTTCACCTCTGATAGCCAACTTCACCCCGCCCCTGTGACACGCCTCCGTCATCCACTGCCATCGCGTACACCCGAGGTCATCGTCAAGGGCAACCATTTCGGCAACCCCAACGTGCTCGAGTTGTGGCGTCCAGACCTGCATCGGGAAGGTCGTTGATGACACACCGCATGATGAGCGCCGCAGCCGACGTCGTTCGACCGCCGCATCACCAGCAGCTTCGGTTTGTCTCGTTCGAGATCACCGGACGCTGTCAGCTGGAGTGCGTTCACTGCTACGCCGACCGCGGACCGTCCGGCACACATGGCCGTATGACCACCCTGGATTGGACGCGACTGATAGACGAGGTCTATGACATGGGCGTGTCGATGGTTCAGTTCATCGGCGGCGAACCTACCCTGCACAACGACCTACCGGACATGATCGAACACGCCCTGGCACGGCACCTTGCTGTCGAGGTGTATACAAATCTAGTACATGTCACACCCAAGCTGTGGGAAGTTTTCGCACGCCCTGGAGTGCGGCTTGCGACGAGTTGGTACTCCGACAACGCGAAAGAGCATGCCGCCGTCACCAGGCGGTCATCCCACTCCCCCACCCGAGCGAACATCGCAGAAGCGGTTCGCCGGTCGATACCGATTCGAGTTGGTCTGGTCGGTGTGCTCAAAGACCAACGCGTAGCGAAAGCACGCCAAGTGCTCGTGGATCTCGGCGTGGAGGATATCGGTTACGACGACCTCCGACATGTCGGTCGGGGTGCGGGCCAGCCCAACCCGGACATATCGCAGCTGTGCGGTCATTGCGCTCAGGGCAAGCTCGCCATCGGCTCGAGTGGCGCAGTATGGCCATGTGTTTTTTCACGATGGCTACCTGTCGGCAATGTGCTTGTGGAGCCGCTGAGTGCCATCCTTAGAGGCAGCCGGTACTTGTCAGTCGTAGCTGAACTCGACGCAACCCTCACGACAAAACTGCCGTGCGTACCTGACATGTGCGACCCGCAGTGCGGCCCGTCGTGCAGCCCAGCTTGCCCTCCATCGAACAACTGCCGGCCGGTCGGGGCATGCGTCCCATGGTATCGCTGACAGGATAGGAGTGTGTTGATTCGTCGTGCGTTCGTCCGCGAAGAGAGACTCAGTGACGCCGAACGGGAGGAGTGGCCGTTCACGGTGCCGTGCGTCGCCCAGCTGATCGGGCACGGACTTGAGTTCAAGCAACCGATCACCTTCCTGGTCGGCGAGAACGGCTCTGGCAAATCGACCGTGGTCGAGGCGCTCGCCGAGGCGTTCGGCCTAGACGCACATGGCGGGCGCGCCGGGCGCAAGTACGTCAACGACCGCCCTAAAACCGCGCTGGGCGAGGTGCTGGAACTCGACCTCACCACCCAAGGCGCACGAATGAAGAGCAGTCACAGGCTCAAACAGAAGGGCTATTTCCTCCGTGCCGAGACCGCGTTCGGTTTGATGTCATTCGTGAGCGGCATGGCCGGCTACTGGGAACAAGACACCGCCATGCTCAGCCACGGCGAGGGGTTTCTAACCGTATTCGACACGATGTTCACGGCCCCCGGCTTTTACATCATGGACGAGCCAGAAGCGCCTTTGTCTTTCACCTCATGCCTGCGGCTGATCGGGCTCATGCACGAACTCGCGGCCGATGGCGCACAGATTGTCTGTGCTACACATTCGCCACTGCTCGCCGCCACCCCAGAAGCGGACATCATCGAGATGGGCGACCACGGCGTTCGCCGACTGCCGTGGGAAGAGCTCGACATAGTCGACCATTGGCGGCGCTACCTGAACAACCCCAATGCCTATCTCCGACACGTGACGGCGCGATGAGTTGGAACTCTGATAAGTAGGTTCGCATGGAGTACCAGCCAACCAGCCTGAACGTGCAACACCGACAGATGCTCCGAAGCAATCTGCTGACCGCAGCCCGTCGGCTCAACTGCACCATCCATGGCACTCCAGTCTATGGGTGGCACGACCGGACTATTGCCGCCAAGGTCACCGTTGATTCCGGTACATTCTGGCTGCGGGTCGTGTCGGAGTTGGTCAGTTGGGCAAGTGGAAACTTCTGGGAAGGAAATGCGGCATCCTCCGACATCACGTCGGTACCCAAACCGGAAGTTCTGAACATGCTCGAATGGGGCCATCGCGATCGGCGCTTCCGCGCCGAGTTACTCACCTACATCAGTCCTTCGCCGGTGTCTGCCAGCCAGGAGTTGCTCGCCGAACCTGACCTGACCGACGAGTGGTGGCGGACATTCGATTCGGCGCTGGAATCACTTGCTGGACATCCGACCGATCGTGCCGCTTACAGCCAACTAGAAACGACACGGCGCCTGCGTGCGTACTTCGCCGACAGGGTGGATCCTGCTGTGACGTATTGGCACACCGCACATGCCGACCTGCATTGGAACAACCTCACCGCACCGGATTGTGTTCTGCTCGATTGGGAGAGCTGGGGCCAAGCGCCGTTCGGTTACGACATCGCCACGCTGTACTGTCACAGCCTCCTCGTCCCCGGAGTCGCCGAACGTATCCGGAGAGGTTACGCGGAGATTCTCGACAGCCCGGATGGAGTCCGTTCACAACTCTTGGTCATTGCTCGGATTTTCGATCGAAGCATCCTCGGCGACTATCCCGACCTCGTGCTTCCTCTTCACCGCCTCGCCGATCAACTCGTCGGACGGTAGGCACCCGATGATGTCGTAGTTGAGAACGAAACGGCTGTTGGTTTTGTCGATGATGGTGCCGGACAGGTCAGTGTCCGGCGTACCCGCGCGGTAGACGGTCAGGTTGGGCTTTCGCTGGTCACGTTCGACTGACCAGGCGCGGACCTCGTTGCACAGCCGTTCGGTGAGCTTGGTTGCTGCTGGGCCGTGGCCGTACGCACCCAGCTCCCAGCGCGCGCCGTCGTCGGTTTCGCGGCGACGGGATGCCAGGTAGGCCATTGAGTCGCCGTCGACCAGTGCCGGGGCGCGGCACGCCTCTACCGGATCGCACACCTCGGGCGGGGTGCCGCCGGGTGCGTTGATGCGGCATACCCGGCGGTCGGTGACCGTCAGCCGCAGCCATACCCCGTCGTGGGGTTCGTCCCCGGCGATGGTCACGCCTGACCACGCAGTGACGCGCGGCTGATCGAACACTCCTCGCAGCGCGTCCGGGTTCACGGCTTGGTCGCGGTCCCAGTGCACCGTGATCGTCTGGTCGTTGGTGATTGGAGCGGAGGTTTCACCTTCGCCCTCGCCGACGAGGTAGACGAATCCGCACAGCTCGATGGAGTCCGCTACGAGTCGGCCATCAGTGTAGGTGAACGCGACGCTTCGGGCCTGGCCACGCCAGCGCAGCGGCGCGACCACGCGTGCGCCGGGGGCGAGCTGGTCCCACCACGCGTTCGGGATGTCCCAGGGGGACACGGTGGCGATGAGTCGGTCATAGGGGGCGTTCTCGGGCACGCCTGCCGCACCGTCACCGGTGACCACTCGCACGTCGTCGTACCCGGCCGCATGGAGCGCGTGGGAGGCTTGAGCGGTCACGTCAGGGTCAATGTCGATCGTAGTTAGGCGCCCCGTCGGGCCAGTCAGCTCGGCGAGGAGGGATGCGTTGTAGCCGGTACCCGCGCCGATCTCCAACACTCGGCTACCGGGGGACACCTGGAGCTGGTCGAGCATCATCGCGACCACGAACGGCGCGGACGCGCACGATAGCGACGACCCGTCAGAGAACCGGTGGGTAATCACCGCGTTGTACGGGTCGTACGCCTTCTCCAACGGGGCCTCGGGCACGAACTCGTGCCGGGACGTGTCCCGTAGCACGCGCTCTACCTCGGGCCGCTTCGCCCAGCCCATTTTCTGCACTTTTTCGATCATGGTTACGCGGAGAGCGTCCAGGGTCGCCGTGTTCGTGGTCATCGTGTCCTTTCAGCGTTGAGGAGGAGACAAGCGTCCCACTGCGTTCTTGGCGGTGTGTCGGCGGTCACGGCGAGCTGGGTGAGCAGCGCGCCGCTTTCGCCGACCAGCAGCCCGCGTTCGCGGGGTTCCTGATGTAGCGCGGTGGTGAGCCGGTCGATCAGGCGCGGCACGGCCGCCCGAATACGGTGGTCGTGTGCACCCGCGCGCCATGCGACGTAGACGAGCCCGGCCCAGCCGTGGCACAGCGACACATCCCCCAAGCGTGCGAGTTGGTTCGTCGGTGACACACCAAGCGAGGGTCTCGAGCGCGAGACGTTGCCGCTGGTGGTCGTTCAGGGCGAGCCCGACAAGGTGTTGGCCGTGTCGTCCAACCCGCTCCTGCACTCCATCAACGCCTCGTAGCGCTCCGACAACGGTGTCAACCTTGTGACCAGGGCCTCGGTCAGCAGGGTTTTCACGTCGCCAGAGCCATTCCGCCCGCCAGCGGCCCCACCCTCGTCTCATTCACCGCCTCAGCTTCACCGAAACGCTCTAACAACGTGAACACCGCTGCTGAGTCCGGGTCCTTCAGGGCATCTACCGGGACACTGTCAGTCGGAGTCCGACGAAGGAGCTTGCGCAGATTCGCCTCGGGAGCGAATAGCGGGATTGTGTTGCCGTAGGACTTACTCATCTTCCGCTCGTCCGTACCGGGCCGTGTATGCGCCAAGTCTTCCCGCGGGTGACTGGTGCCGGAACTTTCAGCTTGTACGGTGTCCGTAGACGTTATTGAACGTCTCAGCTATTTCGGCGCATACTCGACATACTGAAGTTGGTCTCGGCCGACCGGCACCAAGTCAGCCGCCATTCGAGACAACCTCCAAGGCTCCAGGTTCAGACAATCGTGAGGGCTAGGGGAGTGGCAAAGATCAGTAGGAAAACGATGGTGGTCATAGCTACGGGGGCACTCGCTCGTTCGGTTCGCACACCTGCGGCTGCCTTGTCCTGTGTAAGCAACTCGTTGCGCATGTCGTGGGCGCGGGCCCGAAGGTTGTCATATACGGTGGCGCCCTCGACGGCCGCAAGACGCATGACGTCGCCGGCCTGCACGAGCTCAGGCAATCGAAGCTCTTCGCCGACGGCCCGCAACGCTTCCCAGGCCGAGGTACCTCGATAGCGAGAGCGGGCAAGTTCGTCCCGCAACCGGTGGAATACCCACGAATCTCCGACAGCCGCCGCATGCTCGAGGGCCTGAACTGGACCGGCACCGGCTGCACGTTCCAAGGCCACCAGGTCGATGTAACACGTCATCGCTCGTGAGAACTCTGCGCGGGCTCTCTTCGCGCCGTCGGCAACGTTGTAATAAGGGAGGAAGGACATCGCGAGCCCCAGCCCAACACCAACCACAGCCGGGATGACTACGGGCACGCCTATACCAGTCAGGGAAACAGCCAGGACGGCCGCCGGAGGCGTCACCAGCCCGACGAGAGCGAAGAGCACACGTTCCCCGAGGAAACGTGCGACGCTGATCCGAAGCAGACTAAGGTCACGGTGAGGAATGCTGATGATTGGCCACGCGCCTACACGTCGCGCCAGCACTTGGCCGACAAGCTCGGACAGACTCGAAGAACCACTCGCTAGCACTGCCGCCGGTCGGCGGACATTAGTCAGCCTGTCAACCGTGTCAGCCGCATGCGGGTGGCGAGGCAGAAGCTCACGAATGATGAGGATGGCTCCCAGTGCTGCCACCAGTCCTGAAGCAATGACCAGCCGCGTCGTCATATGGCACCGACGCCCTGGGTGGGGCCTTTAGCGCCCGCACCGAGAATCCGTGGCTGACGTGGTGTCTTGGTGATGCTACGCAGCCATACAAGACACAGCCCATACAGGGCGAGATAGACGGCGAGGATCATCTGTCCCAATGGTGTGCGGTAAGGCTCCGAATATGGCATCGCGAACAGGACCAACAGGACTGCGCTGGTAATCAGCGTGATGATCCTTGCGTTAGAACGGGGCCGTGCTTGCTCAGCCGATACGTCCCGCCGCATCCGGACGTCGTCGGCCACTGTATCGGCCAGCCCGGTGAGAACGCTGGATAGCTGGGCCCCTCGCCGCTGCGCTCCGAGGATGAGAGCGGAGGCGATGAGGTCGCCCGTCGGGTCGTCGAGATCGTCTGCGAATGCACGCAGGGCTTCGTCGGTCGACCAGCGTGCCTCCAGACGAGCGACGAGCCTGCCGACCTCAGTACGGATCGGCGCAGCCGTGGTGACCAGACTGGTACGGATAGCCTGCTCGATGCCGATCCCGGCGCCGATCACTCCAGCTAGATCTCGCGTCCATGCGCTCATCGCCTCCAGCCGAGCAATCTCAGCCTTGTCGCTCGTCGTTTGTAAGATGGCCGGAAGCCCCGCGACCGCAACTGGCATGACGACGATCGCCAAGATCCATCCGGTCATGAGCCAGATCAGCGCGCCGAAAATAGCCGCACCGACCACTGCTGCGCGCTGTCGCCGCTGAGCGGGGGAACCGCCGCTAAGCCGATCAATACGCGTGCGGAGCCGCCCCCCGCGCGGTTTGGATGGATCCTGCCGCACCGGAACAAGACCGGCGACAACAGCCCACGCACCGCCCAGCACGACTATCGCGGTCAAGGCAGCCAGTAGAGGATTCATGCCTGCCCCGCTGGAGGGCGATAGCCATAATCGGCCAATTGAGCGACCCAGTTCGGAAAGGTGCCGGGCACCGCGTGCCCATTCGGGCCGGACAGAAACACGTCGGTCACCGCGGGCATGCCGTTCTCCCCGGGCTCGACAGCGATGACTTCGTCGACGTAGCGCATCCGGGCAGCGGAACCGTCGGGCTGACGTACGTCACGCAGCTTGATGTGGACGATCAGGTCCACGTGGTGGGCGATCAGCCGGTAGGCGAACGAATCGGTGACACCGCTCTCAAGAGCGCATGTAGCCAGTCTCTGGATCGCGTCACGAGCGTCACGAGCATGGATCGTCGACAGTGAACCGGCTCCGGCTTGCATGACCTTGAACATGGTCAACGCCTCCTTTCCCCGCACCTCACCAACGATCATCCGATTCAGGTTCATTCGAAGCGCCGCTTCAAGGAGGTCATCGAGACTGATCTCTCCGACGGCACGACCGTCAGGCCCACGCTCACCGCTGCCGGGCCGGGACTCGAGCGCGATGGGGTTACGTACTCGATGCCCCGGTAGCCGATCCAAGTGGAGTTCGTACTCCGTCTCGAAGGTCCCAATCTTCTCTGTTGGTTCAATAGATGCTGCCAGCGCCCGCACAAGCGTGGTCTTGCCGGAATTGGGTTCACCGGCGACTACGATGCTGCGTCGAGCTCGCACCGCCGCGTCAAGGAAGCGGGCTAGCTCAGGCGTGAGAGTCCCGCGGCCCTGGAGGTCCTCGAGCGTGAGGTCGACGAGCCGATGACGCCGGATGTTGACCACCGTCTGGCTAGCAACCCACCCGATGGCAGCCAACCGGTGCCCACCGTGCAGGTTCAGATGCAGAATAGGCGAGTTCTCAGTGAACGTGCGCTCAGCAGCACCGCCCCGACTTGCCAGAAAAGCGAGCATGTCGCGGAGCTCGTCCTCGCTGTCCGCGACAGGCGGCAACTCCGTGAAATCGCCGTGATAATCGACGGTGACGACCTTGTCCGCACCGAACACCTCGATATTTTCTAAGCTCTCGTCGTCGACGAGCGGCTGCAGGCGGCCAAGGCCGAACAACGCATCGAAGATGGACTTTTCGAGCCTGGCCTGCTGGCTAGGTCCCATGCTGGTGCCGCTCGTCTGCATGGAGCGCCGAACATGCTCGTCGAGAATCTGAGAGATGATCTCTCGCCCGATCTCTCGTCGGCGCTCTTCGTCGATGGCGTCTAGATCGCGCAGCTGCTCGGCCAAACGGTCAGCCGCCAGGCGCCGGAACGCCCTCACCTGTGCCCAGTCGACCTCGCCGTCCGCTGTCTCGAGGTCCGAGTTGTTCCGGCTGCCGTAGCTGCCGTTCGCCTTCGCCGTGTGCCAAGTACCGCCAGGTCTTGACCCGGCTAGTGGGGCCAAGCGGCCATGGGGTGACGACTCGTACTGCTCGCTTGTATCTGGTGCGGCCGATCGGCGGAAGATCGGTAGGTCGGTGATCTCATTCGCTTTGTCGGAGGGCGTCTCAGCCATGAACTCGTCCCCCCATAGGCGGCGCCACCACATGCTGGCGTCGTTGATAGATGCGGGACAGATCGTCTACCGCTGTCCGGGCGCTGCGCATGAGCGGCGACTTGTCGAAGCGTTGTCGGCTGTTAATCTCCTTGCCGCCGCTGAGACGCTCAGCATTGACCGGATCCCACGCGATCGTCGACCAGACGGGGATACCTGTCGCCCGGCCGACTGCCGGAGCTGAGTGCGGTTGCCCTTCCCCCACGAGGACGGTGCCAACCCGGTCAACGGCGACGTCGGTGGGACCCCTGAGGTCGGCGGCATTGGCAGCGACTGACACAACATCGTCGAGCCGGGTGCGCGAAACGGCGATGAACAGGTCGGCCCGTTCGAGCAGCGGATCTGGGCCAGAACGCATGCCGCGCCGGCCCGCGTCGATGATCACATCGATGCCGTGATTCGGAAGTCCCACCAGCAGCGCCCCCAAGGCGATCCAGAAGTCCTGGGTAAGGCTGATTCGTTGCGCGGCGCTGACCAGGCCGGGTAGCACAGCTCGGCTGGAATCCAACGGCAGCTCGATGGTGGACGCGCGGAGCGAGGTGAGGTTCAGCGCATTGTTGCGATACGCGACCGCCAGGTCGACGATGTTGGGTTCGGGACCAGCCTGGCCTCGGAGATGCCCAGCCTTGATGCTGCTTGAACCTGACACGTCCGCTTCGACGAGCAGTACAGCGCGTGGCCAGGCCAAGGCCAAGGCGAGCGCAGTAGTGGTGACCCCGGGCGCCCCACGTGTAGACGTAAGGGCCAGCACGGTCACGGGTTGCCTCCGGTCTCAAGCGAGTCCAAGACGATACCGATCCGGCCGGTGGCGACCCGTGCGGCAAGGCCGGGCGCGGCATCGTGATCCACGAGCACGTTCACCACGATGTGGCCAGTATCGGTGTGCACGACGCTAGTCACCGTGGCGGGGATGGCCTCCGGATCACCGGACGGCGGGTCGCCGCCTTGACCCGGAGTGTCCACTACCCGCACAGGGTCCCCCGGAGTAATCGGCTCGGTGGGCAGCTGCGCGGGCGTGACCGCGACACCCACGACGGTCTGGCCCGCTGCCGGAATAAGGTATTCGGACACAGCTTCCGGAGTAAGCAAGTTCCCACGACTCAGGTCCACGGAAGCCCGTTGGCCGACGAGCTCGTTCAACCTGCTGGCCGCGACCAACTCCAGGCTGGGTTGCGGGGTTACTGCCGCGGTTGTCAGGTCGCTCGCCTGTATCACATGACCTCGAGGGACATCGGCCGCGATCGCGATCACCTGGACTGTATCGCTAGCCTGCTCCGCCAACATGTATGCGCCCCCGCCACCGAGTGCCAGGAGCGCCGCGCCCAGACCGATCAAGCCACGGCGACGCGCATATCGCATGCGGACGGCCGCGACCGGCCGGCCGCCAGCATCCTCACGCTGGTCAACGTACTCTCCCGCTTGTTGATCATCGACACTGGTACTCACGGGCTCTCCTGCTTGGGAATCGTGCTGCGTGGCCATGAGAAGGGTGATCCGTCCGTCGCCGGACCGCTGGGCTACGACATCGGGATGATCGTAGCGTTCCCTTCGGGTGCATGGGCTCGACGCACTGTCACAGTCCTTGTCGACGCCTAAGCGCAGTGGCCGACGGCCGATACCGCCGATGCGAGTCTCCGCACTGCCCGGCTGCAACGCTGCCGCACCGTCGGCCAAGGCAGGCCTAGCTGATCGGCAACGGCGGCACCGCCGGCCTCGCCGGGAGCGGGACAATACACGCGCGTCAGCAAGGCCGCCTCGCTAGGAGTAATGACTCGCTGGTCTATCCCCCACGCGAGGACACCAAGCAGTTCAACTCCGGCATCGAGCGCAGCCTCCGGAACGGGCACGTCCAGATACGCCGGTTCAACCGGCAACTCCGCGCAGTTCGCCTGATGGAGGGTCCGGGCGAAGGTGCGCCTCGCGTCCAACGCGACGTTGGCGGCTATCCGGCGGCTTCGACGCCGGACGGGATAGACACGGATGACTTCCCACACGCCTGTGACCGACGATGCTGACAGTTGGGACAGGTCTCCGCAAATCCCAGCCACGCCGGGCCGATACGCCCGAGCAGCGATTCGGACCGCATGGCCGAGCAGGATCTGGAGAACGGTGCGCCCAGCGTCGTTAGCGGCGGCGTCGCGCTGAGCGGCTTCGATAAGTGCCCCCAATGCAGAATCAGCCCTCACCTGATCGGCATCGTCACGCATAGCCGCTTTGGTCAAATCATGAATTTCGCCAAGTGTGCGGCAAGGTTGCAGGGCCGGAGTCTCGACAAGAGCCCTGGGCGCGGGGCGCCCCTGGAGCCGAAGCCAGTCGGCGTTGAGCTTGTCGATGATAGATGTCGCTGGCGTAGTTGCGGTCGATGCGGACACGGCGGGCTCCTCAGTCGTGTGCGCGCGTCAGCGCGAACGGTTCGATGCGCCCAGCGCACCCAACCGGGGTTGCCCGATCGGTTGCCCGATCCCGAATCACCAGTCAAATGACCAGAACTTCTGCGTCTCCTCGGAACAGGACCAACTGGCTTGTCACAACGTGTGTGATGCCGGGCTATCAGGAAACGAGTCCGACAGAAGGGACCGGTTGGGATGGCAGACATCGTTCGTTCCCGGCGCCAGTTGCACCTTGCGGTGAAATCGCTGCGGGCGAAAAGCGAGCTCTACACAGCTATCGCCGAGCTAGGCGCGCACCCCATGGATAAGAAGGCACCCAACGACATCAAACGCCTTCAAGAATGCGCCATCGTAGCGGCCGATGAACTGATCTACGAACTCAGGCGCGACGAACTGATGGCACTACTCGAGTCTGACAAGGACCCTGCTGCCGAACATGGCAAACGCGACGTACCCTCCCCGCCACCACAGGGCCCTGACACCCCTGATCTCAGCGGAGGCGAGCGATGAACCTATCGGAGCGGGATCAGGTGCACACACAGTCCGGCAGCGAATGCGCAGGCCTCGATGACCGAGCCCACGATGAGGATCGCACCGCGAGGCAGATCTCAGGCGCAGTGCTCGCTGGCCGGATCTCCGAGCCGGAGGGAAGGTGGCGGCTCGCGGCAATCGTGTACAAATCCGATGTATGTCCCACTGTCGCCGCCGCATTCTTGAACCAGCGAGATCAGGTCGCAGTCGATCTCACCAGCATGTTGCGGGATCTGGTCATCACCAAGGTGGTCGGCACCGCTGAACAGCCAAGCCCGCTGAACCTGCGACGAATTGTCGGCGGGACATCGTTTCGAGGCTGGATGCGGCAGTTCGCCCGAGGCAGCGCGCTTTCACTCAAACGGGACCTCGTACGGGCCCGCCGCCGCAACGGCGTTCCGGTGGCGCCGGTCGGCATCCAGTACGACGACCGCGACCTCAGCTCCGGGAAGTCCGCCCTGGAGATGCTCGCCGATAAGAGGACGGCCAGGACACAGACCTACGACGTACTCGACGCCGAAGACGCCCGGATCGAGGCCGCGATCGACACATACACCCGCATGGCCCCAAGACTGCGCGGCTATTCGAAGACCCACCTAGCCGCCCGTACACTGCGAGCAGCGTTCCGCTTACCCGACACGGGCCGGATCGTCGCACCAGAGCGACGGGAACAATTGCGGCGCTCAGTCGAGGGCGATGTGGCCGCCGCAGCGCGGGCCGTCAGACACCTGGCCGCAGGGGAACAACCGGACGACGAGATGGCGGACCTTGCTGCGGTGTTCGACGGTTGGTCCAACGACGAGTTGGACGAGCTCGCGCACATGGACCCCCACGTCGCACACCAGCTCGTCCTGAGCGCGGTGACACCATGGCCTCCGCCGAAAGCCAAGACGCTTACCCGGCTTCGGCAACAGGTCACCGCACTGACCGCTGCCAAAGGCATGGACTCACGACTCGCCCGCGAGGCGGTCACCGCATTCGCCGCAAGTGTGGCCGAAACCAACCCGCCAACGCGCTCGACAGCCTCTGTGCCCAAATGCCCCGAAACGCTACAAGCCGATCAAGCCCGCTGGGCATACGCCGCCGCCAAACTCGTCGAAGCAGGCTTCCGGACCCTCGGAGAGTGCTCGGACGACATTCACAAATCACTGATCAGAATGCTTGAAGACTTTGAGACCGACCACGCCAGTACTTGAGCCTCTGAACCGACTCCCGACAGCACGCACCTGTGTTCCGCGAAATACACAAGTACCTAACAGAGGAGGTGACGAATATGGAGACTCAGCCCTATGAACCACCGGAGCTGACTGACCTCGGCGAGGTCACCGAGTTCACACTCGGCACCGCTGCGCACGACACAGCTGATATGAACACGGCTCGCTACTACTGATCGTGGACAGACCAGGCGGCCCGGAGCCCCTAAGCTCTGGGCCGCCCCAGGCTTGATGGAGTTCATAAGTATCGATGATCCACACAAAAACACCCCGGTGCTTCGTAGGGTGGACAGGCAAATCGCCGCATCCTCCCATGCTGCCCGCCGGACGTACACCGGTATGGTCCGCACCGTCGCCGCTATGGACGGTCGGCGACTGGCGTCCCGACGAAGCACGCGCGGTGGCAGAAGGCTCGAGGAAAGCAGTCTTCCTCGGCACCTGCCTCGCGACCGATGACGAACTTCGCCGCGCGTTGAGAACCGCAACCGTAGAAACCATGCTAGACAGCTTTCAGAGACTCCCGGGCTCGTACGCGGTCGTCGTCCAGTACGGCCAGGACATTCACGTGTTGACCGATCGAGCCGGCTTGCACCCGGTGTACCACACGCAGCTAGCCGAGGGCACAGTCTTCGGATCCGACGCGTTGATACTGGCGGCTCTGCGCCATCGAAACCTCGGCGAAGCCGTGAACTCCGGGACTCTGGCGGCGGGACTGTTCGTCCCAGACCTAACCGAGTCCTTGAACTCCAACATGTTCAGAGGCGTCGCACGGGCCGGTCCGGGCAACGTCCTTACGCTCTTTCCCAGCGGTCACACACGAGTCACCGCGCTGGCGATCCGGGCGGCCTTCGCTGATGCCGAGGAAGCTTGTTCATTGCTCAGATCTGCATTGCTCACAGCAGTCGATCGTCGGGTCAGCGCCGCAAGCAAACTAAGCACGGACCTCTCCGGGGGCCTGGACTCTTCGACGCTCGCGGTGTTGTCCGCCCAAGCGGGAGGGACTCCGGTCGCAGTCACCTACACGGATCCGTACGCCGGCAATGACGAGGATCTTCATTTCGCCCGCGCCATCGCCGCCACGGAGCCCCGACTCGACCACATCGTGGTGACCGGCAACCAGACCACGTTGCCGTTTACCGCGTTCAACTCCACACCGATGACCGACGACCCCACTCTCGATGCCGTCATTTATGCCAGGACCAGCCATCGACTCGCTCCAGCGTTGGCACACAAGAGTAGTTGTCACCTGACCGGCGACGGCGGCGACGTCGTGCTCACCGCGCCTGGCATGATCTATCTGGGGGATCTTGCCCGCGCTGGGAGCGGAGCGAAGCTCCGACATGAATCCACCGGCTGGGCCCGGTTGCGGCACCACTCTGCCCGGACAGTTCGCAGAACCGCGACCACGCTAGCGAACACGTCCTGGAACGAAACGCTCCAGCTTCTCACCAGCCAACTCACCGCTTCTCACGTGCCGTTCCCTCCGCGACGGGGCCCGGCCGGGCACCTTGCCTGGGCCATGCTCTCGCCAGCTGCCTCTTGGGGCACCCTGCGTAGTCGTCAAGAACTGGCTGAGCGGCTGCGCGTAGTTGGAGCTCCGTATCCCAACGGCATACGCCCGGACAGCGCCGACGCCGTTGCGCTACGGGCGATTCACTGGCACGGAGCAGCCACCCGCAGCTTCACAAAAGTCACTCGGTCCCTCGGCATCACTGTGCAGGCTCCATACTTCGATGGCCAGGTCGTTGATGCATGTCTTGCCGCTACAGCCGCCAGCCGGACGACCGTTGATCATGCAAAACCACTTCTAGCCGCAGCTGTCGGGGATCGGATGCCACCCACTCTGATTGCCCGACGGACCAAAGGTGATTACACCGCGTGTGAATACCACGGCCTACGTACTAATGCCAGGCAACTCAACGCTTTGCTGGACAACTCGATGCTGGCCGACCTCGATGTCATCAACCCAGACCAAGCTCGCGGAGCACTGGGTCGGAGCCTAGCCGGCGCGGCGGCACCGCTGGGTGCTCTCAGCGCGGTTGTCGCCGCTGAAGCCTGGCTACACAACCTCGACACGCTCGATCCCGCTGGATGGTGGGAACCTCGTATCCAAGAGGAGGGGACTCGATGAGCAAACTTCACCCGATGCCCGACGTCCACCAGGTCAGCACTGCTGATGGGACCGTGCTGCTGGCCGCCGACCGCGGTCACTTCTACGGCTTGAATCCGGCCGGCAGCGTGATCTGGACAGCCCTATGCGAGGGCAATACTGTCGACCAGGTGATCCGGGAGTTGGGTACGCGCTTTGATACCCCGCCCGACCGCATCCGCGGTGACGTGACAGATTTGGTTGCGCAACTGTGTGATCGCGGCCTGCTGGCAATCGGCTGACCGCTATGAGCAGTCCAATGGCATTAGAAGCCAGCGACCGAAGGCAGCTTCAGCGCCGCAGTGACCAACTCCTCGCGCCCCTTTGCCTCTCTCTGGCCTGCATGATCCTACAGCTACGTTTCGGCCGTGTCCTCGCACTCGCGCGCTGGACCAGCCGCCGGTGCCGCCGGCCTGCGACGGTTTCCGAGGCGGCCAGCATGACAGCCGCTGTCCGTTCTGCCGCGCGTCACCGGGCAGGGCGGGTGGCATGCCTGGAGTATTCACTGGCCACCGTCCTCCTCGCCGGTCTTCATCGCCAGTCGGTTCAGTGGTGCATCGGGGCACGGCTCATGCCCTACGGCTCACACGCCTGGATCGAACTCAACGGCTGCCCGGTCGGAGAACCCGAGCACCGCGACCGCCCCTACAACGTGCTAGTTCGTATATAGCCGGGCCAACATCTCGAAGGGACCACGATGCCCATCTACTCACCCACGCTGGCCGAGGCGCTGACCCTTGTCCATGAAGATACGTACGTGCGCCGTGAAGGCGGCGACCTAGTGGCGCAGAGCTCGTCACAGCAGATCATCGCTGACTTGATCGATCGTCTCGATCTTGAGGCTGGCATGAGGGTGCTGGAAATCGGGACTGGTTCCGGTTACTCCACCGCATTGCTCGCACACCTCGCCGAGGATACGGGCTGGGTCGTCAGCATCGATGTTGTCGCCGATCTTGTCGAGCGAGCTGGAAGGCTCCTGGCCGCCGATGGCTACTCAAACACCACGATTCTGCGTGCTGATGGTGCTCAGGGTGCCCCAGAGCACGGGCCGTTCGACCGCATCATCGTCTGGACTACCGCGCCTCATCTGCCCACCACGTGGACTACCCAAGTTGCCCCCGACGGTGTGATCGTCTCGCCGATCGCACTGGCGCCGGTCAGCAAGAGCGGTGTCGGCACTCGAACTCGCCTCAAAGGTGGCGCCACGCCATACGTCGATCAACTCTTTCCCGCTGGCTTTGTCGAGATGCACGGCCAAGAGCTAGACCAATGGCTCCTCCCACCATACGGCGTTGACGTGGTCAGCCGAGACGACTCTGGTCGCCCCTGTTGGCTGTCAGGCCCATGGCTGCGCAGCCCGGAGCATTATGTCCAGGGACAGCGTCTACTCCAGAGTCTCATCACCAACCGCGAATCAACTGCCGGTCCGCTGGGATCCGAGGAGTCCGCAACCGACTTCCGGGCCTGGCTACTCGCCACGAGGCCTGGCGGGCTCACGACCGCCGCCCTCGGCGAACCTCTCTGGCAATTGGGCTACGCCCATTCTGGTGGAGCAGCCCTGACCGACGTCCGAAGCGCCACGCAAACCGTTACCAACGGTGATACCGAGGCAGCCGCTGTGCTCGCTGGTTGGGCCGATACCTGGCGTCAACTGGGAAGCCCTGGCCTTGCCGACCTACGTACGCAACTCATCCCCTTTTACGACGGCTGGACGCTCGAAGCGACGCTGGATCGCCACGCGAGCAATCAAGGTTCATCGACGTAGGCACTGTAAGAGCCATGCCTGTTTATCTCGGGAGTCCTCACGCCGAAACAAGGCACCGTGTCGGCCGCTCCGATACATGATCGGGACTGTTCCGAAAGCCAGGCAGTTAGGTTCCGCACAATTTGACTCGTACGCGCAGGTTCGACGCCTGAACCAGGGTCAACTCGAATTTGAATAAGGACGGATGGATGAGCAACTGGGAGTTCGTCAAGGACAGGACAGCCACGCAGGGATCAGTGTGGAGGTCGTCTGATGGCCTTCTCTACAAACGGACCGGAGGCGAAGACCTACGGAGGGAGATCGAGTTCCAGCGGCTCGCCGCCGGGTTCGGTTTCCCCGTGGCGGAGATCGTCGACAGAGGCAGGGAGAACGGTCGCTACTTCGTCATCGAACGTTCCTTGGGCACCACCTCACTTCACGACAAGGCGCTCGCCGACGCCCAACGAGATGGCAGGATCAGCGACCACGTGATCGGATTGGCGGCCACCATATCCTCCCGTCTTCTGCGCGCTCAGGCTACCCACCCCCTTCCCGCGGCATCATGGTTCGAGAAGGCAGCCTTTGCGGCCGATGTATTCAGGGAGAACCCGGACCTCGATACCCCTCGAGTGCACGATGCCGTCAAACGGGCCCTCGACCGCACCGCGGCCCTTCCCACGGTCCACGGACACCTTGACTACGGGCTCCCGAACCTCCTCGTTAACGGCGTAATCGACTGGCAGCACCACGGCTCGATCCCCCTCGGATACGACGTGTATCCCGCTCTCGACATCGTGCGCTTCAAGGGAGGCGGCAAGGGGTACAGCGTCAGCCCCGCCCAACGCACGGCCTACATGAGCACCCTCGACGAGACGACCGCCGATCTGATCGGCCGGCCGGTGAGCGAGCATCTGGGCGACTTCATGTTCGTCAAGTGCTTCTTCTTCCTCGCCCTCATGCGACCCACCGATTCCACACGGCCGGACAAGCATGTCAAGTGGCAGTACCGCCGCGCCCTTTTCACGATGGGACTTGAGCAGTATGAGTCGTCCAACACTATCGACACCGATAGTTTCCCCACACTGGCGGAGTTTGCAGACGGGTACCGGTAGGCCGGTACCCGCTGTCCGTGACCGCGACTACCTAATGGATCACCACGGCGTCATTTTCAAGGTCATCGGAGACAGCCACCCGAGCAGTCACTACCTCGGCTACGTGAAGTACCACCCAGACGAGAACGGCGATCGGCGCCTGTTCGGCCGGACATACCGGCAAAACAGCGTGGTGTCGAAATCCTTTGGCATTCTCGCAGGCCGCCCCGAGTGCTACGTCTACTCCGACACGCTCGGCTGCGTCATCACGGGCCTCCCCCGCGACGACATCGCAGTCCACTACTCCTGCCGTCATGCGCTCGTAGCCATTCACGAGAATCCCGGAACTGTGGCTGAACGCCCCGCAGGCAAGGACCTGCTCGCGATCACCGATTGGATCGCCACGAACGACGTCCAAGGGCTGATCGGCGTCACCGGGTCCTTTCTGGTCGGCTGCTACAACGAGCGCTCCGACATCGACCTCGTCTGCTACGGCCCCGAGGGATACGAGGCCGCTCAGGAGCTTTTCAATCACGAGCAGCTGATCAGGCCCTACGACGGGGAAGACTTGACCCGCTTGTACATCCGGCGGGCCAAGTACATGGAGGGCAGTTCCTTCGACTCCCTCATCAAGCAGGAGCGTCGCAAGCTCCAGGGCCTGACCGCTAACGCGGGAGCACACATCAACTGCGAGCCCATCCGCGCCGACCGCGACAAGACATTCAGCAGGGTCTCCTCCAAGGAGATCGGCGAGGTCTCCCTACTGGCTGAGATCACCGACCATACGGAAGGCCTGACCACCCCGGCGGTCTACGAGATAAGTGTCAAGACCATCCTCAGTTCCACCGTCGATGAGCCAGACTCCTTCGCCCGCAGGATAACGCACATGCGCTCCTACCTCGGCGCATACACGGGCGCTTTCCGATCGGGGGACACCGTGCACTTGTCCGGCAAGCTCGTCCACACTCAGGACGGCGAACGCAGCGGCTTCGGCATCGAACTCACCCCGTGGACCGTCAGCAATTCCTACGTCGCCAACCTAGCCGGATAGGAGCCGAGCGCCGATGACCCTGCTGATCATCCGGCATGCCGAGTCAGTGGAGAACGCCGACAAGTACAACGGCTTCTACCAGGATCCCCGCCCTTTCAGCGGAGCGACTGCCCACGGCATCTCGCGCAACCTTGTCGGCCTCACACCGCGGGGCTTCCGCCAGGCCCAGTGGCTGGCGGAAACCATCCCCGCCCTGATGCACGATACGCTGGCCATCTACACGTCCACATACCGTCGTGCGATCGATACCGCTGCCATTGCACTGCCCACCGTCCCCGACGGCTGGCCCCGCCCGACGCCGCTCCTCGACGAACAGCACTACGGCGACGCGACCTACATGACCAAGCGCGAACTGTACGAGACCTACCCCGAGCTGGCCGAGGACCGCCGACGCCGCAAGCACACCTGGATTGCCCCCGGGGGAGGCGAGTCTCTCGTCGATGGTGTCGCCAAGAGGGCCGCTGAGTTCACCGCGCTCGCGCGCACCGCGCTTTCCGTCCCTTGTACCGTCGTCGCCTTCACCCACCAGACCGCCGCCGTGGCGCTTAGAGCCTTGCTCGAAGGTCTGCCCCTGCCCGAAGTCCTCGCCGAGGAGCGCAGAGGCAAGCTCCCCAACGCCGCGATCCTCCGCTACGACCTGCACGATGGCCACTTCATCAGGTACGGAATGACCCGCCCGCCCTTTTAGGAGACGCCGTGCACCCCCTGTTCTTCAACGGCCCTGTCCAAAATGGACCGTTCACATTTCAGGCGAAGCCCGGCAAGGCCGTCGGCATCCGTCTTGCGGCCGCGCTCAACGCCATCCTCGGCGCACCACTCACACCTCATCTGTGGAATACGGTCACCCTGGACGGCGACTTACGCCACCGCGCCGCAGTAAGCGGCGGGTCCGTCACCCGCGCTGCGTTCGAAGCCAGGCTGATAGCCGCCAAGTATGCGCCGCATCCCGCGCCCGCGGCCGGCACGGTGACCGACACCGATCCCGAGGTCGCCGTACTAGCTTTGGAGCTGATCGAGGAGAATCTGCGCACAGGTACCGTGACGATCAGTCGCGAGACCGTCCCCACTTGTCGCGTCTGCGGCCACATGACGGGTCAAGGCACCCGTACCTGCAACGCCTGCGGTTGCACCGACATCCGTGATCGCGTTGCACGGCATCTCATCGCCAAGGTCGCGAGAGACCGTCCGGTCCTCGACCGTGCCGACATCCACTCCAGCCACCGCGCCCATCCCAAACACCTGCAAAACACAGCTGCCAACGTCGCAAGCCGCCTGTTCATCTCCCGCACCCGCGACCACGGCATCGACCTATCGCCCCTTGGTCTTCCCCGCCTGGTTTTGGACCCCCGCGTCGGTGTCCACGCCACTGTTCTCGCGGCAGCACACAGGCTAAACGCGAACACGGCCGTCATGACCATCACGCAGAATGCTGCCAACCACATCGCCGCCCATGGCCAGCACTTCCGCAAGTACCGCGAGACTCGGCTGAAGTACGCCCTCCATGGCCACCTCCCTTACGACTACACCGCAATTCTCCAGCCCGTGTATGCGGCGTACAGAGCCACAGCAGCCACCCGGCGGACCTTCGAGACGTGGTTCCTCCCCCTCTTCTCCCTCAAGGAGAAGGGCGGGACCCGCCCCGGACTGCTCCCCCAGCTCTTCAAGCACTTCATGCGGGCCTACATGTCTCGCCCCTCCCACGCCGATCCATTCGAGCTCGCCTCCATACACGAGGCCGTCGCCGTAGGCGAAACCGACTGGCTCACACGCAGACGCCTCTTGGGCACGGTGTTAGCCGCCCCTAGCTCGCCAGACATGGTCGAGGCCGGAGAGCCGGATGGGACCGGGAGCGCCGCGCCGTAGCCATCACCTCCGCTCCCTTTCGGGCCGCGTCGCTCCTGCGTACATCCGCTGGGGCATGTAGCCGCAGATCAGACGACGGCGCCTGCCTCGACCAGCAGAGCCTGGCGGTTGGTAAGGATGAACTCCTTCAAAGCGGTCGGCTTCAAGTCGATCGACACGAGTTCGTCTCCTCGAAGGTCAACTCGGTCCAGGTCATACCTGCCTCGCGCCGGGGCGTTGAACTCCGGGCCGCTCCTGGCCGACTCGTCCAGGCTGGCCAGCCGCGCCACAAAGAAGTGCTGCACAGCGACCCCGCCGTCCGACGGCGAGCTAAACAAGAACACCTGCGAGGCTTCCGTGGTCTTCGCGCCCAGTTCCTCCGCCAGTTCCCGGTGCAGAGCTGCCTCCACCGAGGCGTCCGTGTCCTCGACGCCCCCACCGGGCGCGGTCCAGTACGGCGGTTGTCCCGACTTCGTCCGCTTGATCAACACCAAGCGCCCAAGATCGTCGATCAAGATCGCCCGCGCTGCGCGCCGTTCCACGGCCACTGTCAACTGCTTCGCCACACTATCCACCTTACGGTTCGATATCCCGCTTGTTACGGCAACCTGGTGTTCGACGGCGGTCCGTTGCCCAGTAGTGAGCAGCGTTCTGCGCCCGTTGAGAAGTCAGCGAGTTCGCCAATCCCCATGAGGGTCGATCACCTCACTGCCGCCCGCCCAGGTAGTTCCACACACCGGGCACGTGACGTACCACTCGTCGCCTGGCGCACTGAATTCCAGCTGACCACGCTGGCCAGTGCCTGGGCAGTTGTCCGTTGTATCGGCTTCCCGAACTGTCATTCGTAATCCTTCAAAAGTTTGGGCAGGCATCGGACGCGCAGGGAGATTCTTGCCGCGCATGTTTGTGTCGATTGGGGCGAAGTGCTCACAAAGCGCAACGTCGCCACAGACGCCAGAACCAGGGTTCTTGGCAATAGATGATTCAGCCAACTGTAGCGATATTCGTCGCCCCCCCCGGGACACACTCCGCGTCAAGATCGGATCGAATCCAGCACGCCCTGAGTCTGCCGACGCAACTCTTCGACAGCCGGCCAGTACTGATCCCGGACCGATCGCAACCGCGCCGACAGCTCATGCAACTGGGTCCGTTGATCGGCTACGTCGCCGCTGGTACGCAACCGGTCGCGAATCTGCTCCCAGGCACTGCCGGATACTTCCGGCGCAGTCACGAATGCCAGCGCGAGACTGGCGACTACCCCGCATGCGTAGGTGACGTCTTCGCGACCCATCTCGTTCTCGGCAAGCAGATCGTCCGTCGTCTCGAGAAGCGAATCGGCCGCCAGGGCACTCGACACGGCCCACAGGTCGGGCATCAGTTCCGCGACACTCTCAAGCGCCCAATGTGGATCATCAGAAACGTCAAGATGCTCGGTCAGATCAAGACTGTCCAACGCCGAGTCAGCCGCGCCCTCCAGCCACGCCTCCACCCGCTGACTGCCTTCGTCGGTGTCAATGTCGATGCCGATCAGCGACAGAACGTCCAACCAGGTGCCAGACGCGTCTTCGTAGAAGCCGGCTTGGGTCAGTTCCAGCGAAACGCGGGCCGCCCACGCGTGATCGTCCTCCATCTCACCTTCGGAATCGACGTAGCGCGCAGCGACCCGATGAGGAAGCCATAGCAATGGATGCCACATCATCCGAGCGTCTGTGCCCTCCCAGCGGCGCATATCCTGCCCCCAGGACGCCGGATACTTCGGGAGAGCCACAGCACACAACGGCGAGGAGAGCAGACTGGTCTCGTCAATGCCGGTATCGGCGACAACGTCGCCGAACCGGATAGCTGCCATGATCGGGTCGGTCGCGATGAGAAGCGGTTCGCCCTTCTCCAACAGGTAGGGCTTCCTTCGTGTCTGCATGTCGGCGGGCACGGCCACCTGACGGTACCGTGACGCCCTCCTCTCCCAGCTTCGACGGAATTTCCTATCTCAAGAACATGCGAAGGATTCGCCCCTCACGCCACATGATCGAAATGGTGGCATCACCGGCGAAGGCTGGTCATGCCACCGGAGTGCTTCGCTGCTGGTGGCTATCCGGCGTTCGGTGTTTCGAAGGCCGCTACACCCCACGAGCCATCGTCGGCGCGAACCATCCGGGCGGTTCGCACCAGCTCGTCGGACAACCAGCGGCCACGCCACACGTCAGTGCCGCGTTTGGTGAGCTGGTAACGCACCTCGACAACGCGCTCGTCCTCGGTGAGCGGAGCGGCCGTCACGACGTATGCGTGTATGACGCGGACTTCTTCCCTCCGTTCGACAACCTGGTAGTCACGCCAGTGCGCGTCGTCGCGCCCAGCCTCCAGTGCCGCGTTCACCGCGGCTCGAGTCTCGTCAAGATAGTCCTGCGCCATATAGTCCGCGGCTAGTTCGACCCAATGGCCGATGTCCGGCCATCGGTAGTCAAGGCTCAACGCCGCTTCGGTGTAGCGGGCCGCGGTCCACTCCGCCGTGCCCGGCTCTGCCCAAGCACGCACGTCGGGCAGGAGATAGCCGGCTTCGTCCTCCGAATACCGGTCCAGGCTGTCGCGCTCGCGGGTTTCCTCATCATCTTTGCCCGGAACGGGGGTAGGCGACGCACTGGTCGGATCGTCGTCCAACTCGCTGGGAGTATGGTGCGGTGCGGGGAGGTTGCCCCCGAACGGGCCGTCGTCGTGAGAATCCTCGCCGGGGGAGCAAGCGGTCAAGGCAACAGCCGTGGCGACAACCAGCGCCCGGCGCCTCACGGGACACCACCGCCGACGAAGCGCTCCGCGTAGTAGCCCGACATGATGTCAACGACCTCGACTTCCTTACCGGGACGTGGCGCATGCACCATCTCGCCTTCGCCCAGATAGATACCGACATGGTCGACGCCCACCGTGCGGCCGGTATCGAAGAACACGAGATCACCTCGCGTCAGCTCCGCGGCGGTACCGACATGTCCATCGGCCGACGACCGTACCCGTTCCCACTGTTCCGCGGAGGTACGCGGCAGTCGCTGACCGATCTGGGCGTACGCGTAGACGGTCAGGCCCGAGCAGTCGAACCCACCATCCGTCGGGCCGTTCTCGTCCCCGCCTCCCCACACGTAGGGAACCCCCAACTGGTCCATCGCGGCCGCGACGAGAACCTCCCGGTCGTCCCCGTCGGACGGGGGGTCGCCAGTGTCGCACTCGATGCCCAGCGCCACCCCAACTACCTTCGCCGCGACCGGCTCCCATTTGTCGTACGCGTCCGGATGCGCCGACACCTGCACCTTCTGTGCTAATGCGCCCGGCCGGGTCTTCTCCCATCCAGGCACATCCAGTAGTCCCGGCGCACGTGCCCCCTCAGCGCGCCCGAAGAAGGCGGCTGCCGCATGCGCCGGAATCATCAGCTGATCAACGCTTCCCCAGGCAGAGTTGTTGGCGTAAGCGCGCTGCTGGAATACGTTGACGCTGTCATAATCACGCCCTAACCCATCATGCGGATGTTCCAAGGACTCCGGGACTTTCAGGTTGGCGAGATTCCGCAAGCTCGACTCCTGCAACCCTGTCATCACGGCGGTCACCATCGCGTGCTCCCCGGCTGCGCCGAGTTCGTCCATCCCGAGGGCCGTTTGCACGACAACAGCGGCGTGCGCCAACTGTCCCTCACCGATCACCACCTTTTCGCCACGCGTCGTCGTTCCTGTGACTGTCTCGCCATCTCCCACATAACACACGACTCCGTCGTCAGGCCCGTCCGGCGACGTCTCACCAGACGACTCACCCAGATGCCACGCCATCGCGGTGTCATAGACACGTTCGGCGAAGTCGCGGCCGGCACCACGCACCGGAAGCTCGGCGATCGCCGCGACGTAAGCGTCCCGAGTAGCTACGGCCTCCGCGCTCTTGTTGTCCAATGACGCGCCTTCACCGGAGGTCAGCGCCACCCCGGCCGACAAGGTGCGCGAGGCTCTCGGCCGGGCGTGCTCCGACCATCCAGCCGCGAGCCAGTGCCCGATCTGACCACTCGACCACGTCAGGTTCTCGGCTCGTTCATACTCCACACCCAGCTCATCGAGTGCGTCCGCGTCGATCCGGTACGGCCCCCAGAAATGGCCAGCGCCCCGCACCACGCCACCCTCCAGGTCATCCCCGCCAGAAGCCGCGGGAATACCCCGTAGATAACGCAAAGGGTCCACCGGCGTCCCGCGTAGTCGCAATTCGAAGTGCAAATGTGGCCCGGTGGTGTTGCCCGTCGAACCGACCGCCGCGATCTGATCACCCGACTGGACGACGACGCCAGGAACCAGCCCGTCGGCGATGTGCGAGGCATGGGCATAAACACCGGTCAGCCCGTTGCCATGATCGATTTCGACGTAGAGGCCAGCCCACCCAGAGTCCGGACCTTGTCCCGCGGTAATCACCAGACCCTGATGAGCGGCGAGAATCGGTGTGCCGCGGGCGGCGACGAAGTCTTGCCCCATGTGATACCCGAGCGACCACAGCCGTCCGGGCTGCCCGAAGCCAGATCCGACCCGGTATGAGCCCTCCGGCAACGGGACCACCCAGGTTTCATCGTCCGGTTCGAACTCGTCCGGATCAAGCTCTGGGTCGTGATCGCCCGGGGGTCGGAGTTCGGATTCGCCGGACTGTACACGCCGCACTGCACTGATCAACTCCCAGGGAACGTCATACGCGTGAGCAGCGTCCAACGTCGTCTGCGCGTTCTCGACGCCGTCCTCCCCAGCTACTTGTACCGAGCCTTCAGCCAGCTGGGATGATGCGCTGACCGAGGACATCAAAGCTCCCATCACCACTATGAGGAACAACCCCGGTGCGGCCGATATCAGCAGTACAACGACCAACAGCACCGCGATTCCACGGGTCCCGCCACCCGAGAACGCGCCCTTGACACCTCCCAGCACCGCACCGACATGCCCGCCCTTCTTCGCGCCTTTGGCTGTACCCCGGGCAAGCCCTTTGAGTGCGCCCACGCCCGCGCGGGCGTTCTTGCGCGATGCTGACCCGCGTCCTTGTGTTGGCTCGCTCCTCTGCCCGGAGGTCCGCGCCGTCTGCCGATCTCCTGATCGCCCTTGCTGCGCCATCGCACCATCCGACGATCCGTGCTGTTGAGTCGCACGATCGTCACCCCTGGCCGACTGACCGCGGGGCGTTCCGCGACTGCCTGGCCGCTGCCGGGCTGCTCGGGCCCGGTCTGTCCGCCCCTTACCACGCTTGCTGGCGTTACGAGGACTGCCGAGGCGCCGGGACACGCGGCCCAGCAAGCCACCGGCCTTGGATCGTCCCGGTTTCGCACCTTTCCCAGTCGCCACGCTACAGACCATGCGAAGGTCAGAAACATGTGCCGCTGATGCGGATACTGCGCGCCGTCACTCGCCTCGGTTCGTTTCGCCTGGATCGGGCCCTGTGTCGTCGTCGGCTCGCCGACGGTCATCTGGTCTCCGCCGGTCAGGGTCATGCCTACGCCGCTTGTCCCGCTCGCGACCAGTGACCGGTTGGTTTTCGGTCGCCGATGCGCTCCCGTCGGGCGAGTCGTCCTGGTCAGGTGGGCCCTGTGGTCCGTGCAGCGGCCCCGGATCAGGGTGCCGCCGGGATCGGTGGACTCTCGATGTCTCGCGCACATGCCGCTGCGTGTTCGATTTGGTCGCATTGTTGTCCTCGGCACGCTGACGTTCGCGAATCCGGTCCTGCTGTTCCCTCCACAACCCGATCCGATGCCGGTTCCGCTCATCACGCAGATCATGACGCCGGCGGAGTCGACGCACCCCCCAAAGTGCCGCGGCGCCTCCGGCGACCACCGGCAACGAGCCGAATCCAGCGAGCAGTCCAGCCCCGGCGAGCCCGCCGTACTTGAGTGTCGCCCGGACCGGCGAAGCCGCGAATCGGCGTGTGGCGGCGGCGACGCGCTCTCCCGCGGCATGACCCATCCGCCGAGGACCGAACTTGTGTCCGTACCGCTGGGTGAGTATGTCCTTCTGGATTCGCTTGCCGGTCCGGGCCTGCTGACGCTGATCCTTGAGTGCCAACCGCTGCTCAGCCAGTCTCGACGTCTTCGCCTTTTCCTGCTGTTCCGGCGTCAACGTGGTCAACTTCGGCTCAGAACTCTCCGGCGCGGTTCCCCTGTTGGTGTCGGACGCCAGGCTCTCCGACATGGAGCCACGCCCACGCCGTTTCCGGTCCGATCCAGTCACGTTCGCACCTGACAGATAACGCCCGATCTCGGATCTCGTTCGGTCGGTTGCCGCGCGTCCGGCCTGACGGCCTCGCCGAGAAATAAGTGTGCCAGCCGCTGATCCGCCGGCTGCTCCGGCGAACGCGCCGCCCATGGCCATCGTGGAGTAGGCCAAGGCGCCGGTCGGGGTAAACGGGGATGGGATCTTGAACACGGATTTGAACAGATAGTGCAGGATCACGATCGCCGCCACCGGAGCGGTCCCGGTCCAGAGGATGTGCACCACCGAGCCTGTACCGAAATTGCCTCCGAGCTGGACCAAGATTCCGGTGGTCACCACCATGATGGACAACAGCAGCGTCACACCAAACGCAAAGATCGCCAGTGACAGGAATTTCTTTACCAGGTTTCCTATTTTGGAGCTGTCTTGCTGAGTGGGGAGCAAGTCGGCAAGGAGCACCAGAAAAACCATCAGGATCATCACCACAAGCATGATCTTGGACGCGATCACCGCAAAAGCGAGCATCGCGAACACCAGCAGGACGATGAATGCCGACGCCATGAATATGGCCGAAGTAGCCATCGCCTGACCGGAAACATCCCCGTGCAAATTCAGCAAAAAGTCCTGAACACCCGGCTCATGGAAGGTGATCGCACGAGCACTGAACTCATCGTCCTTGAAATCGAAAGGACTCGTCCCGCCCCACTCATAGAAATCATCGGCGTTCTCTCGTTCCCACCATTTGTCGCACAGACTGCCGTTACTGTCGTTGTCTGGCGAAGAGCTGTCGTAGCCGGCCGAGATCGACCCGCGGCTTCCTCCGATGCCGAGAAAACCATGGCTCTGGTTGTTGTCTATCCGGTTCCAGCCGTTCGCAATCCGCCAACCGCGGTCTTCAGCGTTGGTGCCGTCTTTACCGACGTACTCACACGCCGCCCAGGCGATCATGTTCCGGTCGACATGCGGGACCTCCCATGCGAGCCACGCCAGCGAGTATGGATTGGCGGCGAGGTCGTTGGGGCCGTGCTCAGCGCCGTAGTCCGGCGCCTTCCCGTCAATCGACAGCCACTGGTGTTCGCCATATTCTCCTGGGACCGATTGGCCGAGTGTCTGTGCTATTTGGGTGGAACTTCCGCCGCCTCGGACCCCGCTGAAATATGTAGGACTGACGTTTGACCCGCCAGCGTTGTCGCCCCAGGAAATGGCCGACCCGAACGGTGAGACACCGCCCTGATAATCCAGTAGCCGGCAGAAGACGGCCGCACCGTAGGGATTAGCGTTCCCGAATTGCGCGTCGGCGTAAGCTCGCAGCCCCGACGTCTGCCACATCGCATCCAGCGCCATGGTGGTCGCAGCCATCTCGGTGAACCTGTGCTGGCGCTCGTACCGGTCCCGCATGCTGGCGACATACCGGCCGCAGTGCAGCAGATTCTCATGTTCGGAGTCACTCATCCCAGCCAGCTCTAAGCCGGCATTGGTCAATGCAGCGGCCGGCGCTGAGGCCAGCGACTGGATTGACGTCACGGTCCGGGACATCAGTGAGCCCGGGGACAAGGTGCCGTACTCGTCATCCGTGGAGGACCGCGCACCGTTCAACAGTGCGGTGAACAAGACCAGTACGAAGATCATCCGCAATACGGTGCCAAGGGGACGGGCAGAGTGTCGTCCCGCTCGAAACAATGTGAACAGCAATGTCACGATGACCAAAGTCGCGAGGATGCCAGACTTGACGATCGCATCACCTACGGTTGCGGCCAGTGAATCCATCCCCCGGGCGATCCCGTCACCAACACAGAACGTCGTAGCGAAATGCACCATATTGACGCCTGCCTGCCACATCGAATGCCCGAAGCTCATCGTTGTCGACACGAAGAAATTGCGCTGCGCCTTCTTGTCCAGGTCACCGATCGCGAATGCGTCCAGCCTCGTGTGGATACTGCCCGCGGAGCCGGCCCATCGGTTGATCGGCAACAGGTCGGATTCGATCGCCTCATGGTCGCCGTCGCCCGAGCACATCGACTGCACGCGCTCGTCCGGACTCCATAGTTCGTGGTCGGGCCGATCTGTCCCGGCCTCGGAGATCATGGGCTCCTCAGCAGCGGACGCTGGCATCGCCAACAGTCCCATGAGCAGTAACCCCACCAGTACGAGCATCTTCGTAAGGATCTGGAACCGGCCTACCATTGGCTCACACCGCCGTCGGTGGGGACTGCGGGAGCATCGTCCTCAATCAGTTCCAGCAAGCTTGTGTCCGGCATCGCCGTGTCCCAGTCGCGTTCGCGGTCCGCGACCGCGGCAGCTTCCGCTTTGGCCATGCGGCTTTGCCGCCGCGCTTCAGCCGCACTCAACGGAGCGGGCTCTATCGCGATGCCGAGTTCTTCGGCAGAGTTGGCAGCGGTCAGCAGTCTCGGCGTGACCGGTGCCGCGTTGGACATGATCCGCGCCCACTCGCATTCGGACAAGACGACCTCAACCCCACAGTGCAGGAATCGCCCGGACTTGGACCGGCGCTTGTCGAGGAGTCTCTGCCACACTCGCAGTTGCAGACCTCGCCGTGACCGCCCTAGGAAGGCACCGAAAGCCGCCGCCTCGACTACGGGTACCGCAAGCACCGCAAGCTGTCCGAACAGCGGCCAAAAGATCCCGGTGACAGCCATCGACGGCGGCAATGCGAGCAAGAAGATCCAGAAATGACGTTGCGGCAAGTCGATACCTGACACCACGACGCGGCGCTGCTCATTTGCACGCATCAGCGTAGTGAGCGTGTACACCGAGACACTCATGACGTCTCGCCGGCAAGCTCAGGCGGTGAAAGTGTCGATCAAGCCGAAGAAGCCGTTCGTCAGCCAGTCGACTAGCCCCAGCACGAGGGGCAACAGCATGTTAGGGGCGGCGAGCACACATCCGATCGCCAGCATGACCATTAGCCCACCTCCAGCCCCAGCCGCTTGCGGGCCGCTGCGCCGTCGGCCCCACAGCCACTTGATGACCGCGAACGCGACTATGCACACCCCGATCGCCGTAAGGGCCGTAACGAGTTCGTCACCGCCCATGCCGGCCTTTAGTGGAACCCAGACCTTTTCCCAGCCATCCTTCAGATCGATCCTGCTGTCGTCGCTAGCAAGAATCATCGCAATCTCCTCGACCTTCCCCTTCGCGCGTCTGTGGGTCGTTCGCTCCGAACCATGCGAAGGACTCACCCGCGACAGCAGTGGACCTTTGCTGTCGTCTGGGTCGGCAGCGTGACCGAATCCGGTCAGATGCCTCAGCGTCGCCTCGGGCCGGGCGGTTCGGCGCGGAGATCCATCGCACGAACCACGTCGGCGTCATGAGCTTCGATCCGAGCAAGCTCGCCGATGTGTTCCAAAGGCACGGTCGCCTTTCCCCGGGCCACGGCCATAGCTGAACGAGCACGTTCGACGCCGATCCGGTCGCTTGAGTGTGTTGAGTTGTAGACGGCGCAAATTTGTTCGAGATCGGTCAACCCGTGCTCGCGAGCCACCGCACGTATGCGGGGGCCGACATGCGGATCCCCGATCCGCCGGCGGATCAGCTGCTCAGCGTCACGGCGAAGCGATGCGGCGATGTAGCGCAGCGGGTCGACCCGGACCAACGTTCCGGGTCGCGCGATTCGATCAACGATCCGCTCCAGTGGTGACGGAGACAAATCTGAGCCGAAAGCCATTTCAGTGGCAATGACCTCCAGCTCGCCTGGAGCACACACCATGCGCACCTCGGCGCCGGGACCGGCGACTTCGGCCGCCACGGCTGCATGTGCCCTGGCGACCGAGCGCTCTACATGGCGGTCGAGCGACAGGAGGATCTCCCACCTTGCCGTATCGCCGTCCTCAACCAGGCGCTCGAGGTCGGCGCTGACGTCCCTTGTGCTCGAGCTCAGAACCTCGCGGGGTACCTCATCAGCATCGGTGCACGTGCCTGCCAGCTCTCCTGCCTCGGTGACACGAATTCGCGCCTCGCCATAACGCCGGTGCCCGAGGCCCACGGCGGAAAACGATCTGATGATCCGTTCTCCGGCTCTCAGGATGACCAGCTCCGCACCGTCCCAGTCGAGCCGCACCGGCAGGAGCAGGCGTCCACCGTCACTGGCGCGACCTTTTCGTCCGACATCGATTCCCGGAACAGCCCACCACCAGACCGGAAGCGCCACAACCGCCGTCTCGCCCGGCGCAGAATCCGTACCGGACCGCAATGCCCTGGCCGCCTGTGCCCACACCACACGCTGGAGCCGTGAACACAACGCCTCAAGCCAACCATGACGATCACCGTCATGGGACCACCGACTAAACCCTTGTTCGTCGTTGTCAGCCACGGCCGAACCACCGCCTCATGAATCCACCGCGGTCTACCCCGCGTTCGTGCCGGTCAGGATTGACGCTGTCCAGGTTGGTCACCCGGTACAAGATCCCGTCGAGAACGGGCGCCAGCAATTCGTGATCATGCGGGATCCGCCCGGAGTCGAAGGCGCCGTGCAACTCCTCACTGTGTGGCACGATCCCGATGAACGTGCCCAGCCGCCGAGCGTCAAGATTCTGACGCAACGCGTCAACGATTCGCGCCGAGCGTGACAGCGCACGAGATGCGAAGTACATCATCCGGCCGGGATCGGCGCCTCGGGCTACCAACTGCTCCGCACGGACCAGAAGGTTCCGGGCGCCGGATGCGGAGGTGTCCGTCACCCCGGCTCCCCAGCCGCCCGAAGCCAGCACCGGCAACATCACTCCGTCGATCAGGCCCGAAGTATCCGACGCCTCGATGATCTGCGTGTCGACCACCACCAGGTCAGCGTGCTGACGTGCGTGGTGGATCACGTCGAGGTAGGTTCGCGAGGTGACGATCCCGGGTTCAGCCTGGTCGTCTCGAGGCGCGGCCACCAGGCCGAATCCGACCGGCGGGAGCGATGGATCGCGGGCCGCGTTCAGTCGCCGTGGTCCGATGACCGCGCTGCGGGGATCACCGGTATGCGCCGCGTCGAAGATCGACGGAACCCGGCGAACCACATGGACATAGCGCCGAAGATCCCCTTGTCCTCGGTTCATATCCACGCCGACAACCCGTGCCATTCCTGCTACCGTCGCGGCGCGTTGACAGAGCGCGGTGGTCGACGACGATTTCGTGACACCACCCGAACCAGCAAAGAGAAACAACACGGGGGCAAGATCCTCGTGTCGCCGACTATGCCCGACTCTGCCCGGACGGTTCAGGGGGGCGCCTGCCCCGCGCGAACCCTGGCCCGCGAACGTCGTCAGCGCGGCGGCAACCGACTGTCCCTGTCCTCCCGGGGGTTCGGTGACCTCAACGCCACGGGAAAAGGCTGGGACGGCCCAGACTCCGTGAGCAGGGCGTTCCGGCTCACCGTCGATGCCGATCCGCCGCTTTCCTGCTTCGTCGCCACGCTCGGGCGCCCCGAAGACGCTCATGATGTCGTCGATGCTCGCCGGCAACGTCACCACCCGGGTTCCGGGCAGGTCGGTCTCCGCCAAGCCGTCGAGCTCAGCGGGAGCATCAACGATGAGCACGTGTTTTCCCTTTGCCACTTGTAGCCCCAGCCACGTCCTGGTCCGCGCGTCCGGGGCCGACGAAATGACCACGTACGGCCGACCCGACGTTTCGGCTTCGCGGCCGGCCTCGGACACCGCCTCGGGTTCGGCCTCGGTGCATAGGAGGTCGTACCCGGCATCCGCCACCGGCCCGAGCATGCCCGGATGGCCCACGATTGCAATCAACGGTCTGTCCATGTGTTGCTTCTGTGCCACGAGGCGCCCGACTTCGCATGGTGCCTGGCATGCACACCGCAGACACCCCCTTGGCACAGCGCTCCGGAGGAGGCGAGCACCGGTGACTCGCAGAGAGCCGAAGAATGATCCGTTCGACACGCTGACCGCGTGGGAAAGCGCCGACTCCGTACCCAGGGCTGGGTTACCCGATGCGCGCATCCTGCGCCGTCGCCAGCGCCTGTTCCGGATTGTCGTCTGGACGTGTATCTTCGGCTTCCCCCTAGCGGCTTTAGGCTTGATGGCCGCGGCGTCGTCTCCATCCACCTCGGACGGCAACGAGCAGCCGGGACCGACCCACATGGTGTCCGATGGCGTCCCAGTCGCCACAGCCGCCGTTGACGCCTGGCTTCGCTCCGACGACACGCCCTTGCCCGGTGGACGTATCGTGGCCTGGCTCGGTTCGGAGACTGTTGCACCGCCAGAGACCGACGAGGACGGGGAAAGCGTCGACGTTCCGGCATTCGCGGTCGAAGTGTCCAGCTTTCTTGTCACGGTTCCCCTGGTCGACGCCGAAGAGATGAACGTCGTGGCCGCCGTGCCCGTCGCGGTCGACCCACGGGGAGGCGCGGTCGCCATGAGCCTGCCGTCCATAGTCCCGGACCTTCCCCCAGCCTCCGACGGATGGGACTCCGGTGGACCGTGGCCCGGGCACGGCATCGGGACGATTCGCCCCTCCGACGCAATGGTCGCGGCGGTCGAGGGCTGGGCGCGCGCATTCACGTCGGGCGATCCTTCTTCGCTGAGGATGGCTGTCGGAGATCCGGATCCGACTCGCGTGTACGTTCCAATGCTTGGTGTCGAGTCAGTAGAAGCGAACGTTGTCCATGGCATCGGGCTTTCCCGCGAAGATGACGAAGTCCTGGCCCAAGTCGAGTTGATCATCGATTGGGCTGGGATGTCCCCACCGGATTCTCACTCATCGCGTCCTCCCACCACTGTCGTCGACGTATTGATCGAGCGCGCGTCAACTGCTTCGCCGGTCGTCGTCGCCTGGGGGCCTGCCGGTAGCGGACCGACACTGACCCGCTACGGCAACGGCGCAGACGCCGAAGTGCGGGACATCCCATCTGGTGAAGTCCTGCTTCGCGGCCGAGCCGATCAAGAGGAGAACGCAGGCGGCGACGAGACCGAGACACCCGGAGACGACGATGACTGAGCGCGACCGGCGCGAACCACTATGGCCCACCTATGTGCGCACCTCGCTGCCGGGCGGACGACTGGCCGGGGTCGATTCCAGCATGTGGTTATACCGCCGGGTGCCCACCGCCCCCGTTTCCGACGCCAGGACACCAGCGGACGCCCTGCAAGCCTCTACTCCGCTCTTCTCCGCGCTCGAAGAACTCGCCGCGATGCCGTCGATCCGGGTACCGCGCCGAGGTATGGCGCGAGCATCGTACCGGCATGTACATCTCCTCGCGGTCAACGTGCCGCGCTTGTATGTCCCTCCGCGTGAGCACCCTTTGGCGGGATACTTGGCTTCCAACCATTCGAAAACCGAGATCGACCAACGCACGTTGCTGCTGGGAGTCAGGTTGATCGCCAATGTCGGCGGCACCGGCGGTATTCGCGCGGCCGTGGACTCGGTCGTCGAAACTCTGGTTTCCGGCGGTACGCCGATCAGCGACTTCGACCGGGACTACCATTCGGTCTCAGCTGCGCTTGCCCGTTGTGGGCTGAGCGAACCGCCAGCCGGCGACCGCAAGCTGGCCGAGTCTTGGTTCAACCACGGCCGCAACCCCGACTGCTTCACGCTTCCGCACCTGGACCATCTGCATGTATTCGCATCGTCGGAGGGTGCTCGCCTGGCCGAAGAGTTCGGCCGCCATGACTGCGGCGCCTGGCCGCCCATCCCCCGCCATCACACGCTCGCGTTCGGTGCTGTGCACGAGTTCGATCTCCCGCATGTCGATGCCCGTGACTCCCGGGCCTGGTGGGCTGCCGCTCTGCTGGATTCCGGTGCCGTGGCTGTCTCCGTCCGCGGTTTGGTGGAACCAGCCAAAGTGACCCGCAACGAACTGCGTCGGCGTCGCCGCCAGTACATCGCCGACGTCACCGAACGGAGCTCGCAGGGAAAGATGGACCGGGCGGAGCAGGATGAAATGCTGGACGAACTCACCCGTGCCGAAGACATCTACGCAGGCGGCGGGACGCCTACCCTTACCGACGCCTCAGTGCTCGTCGCGTTCTCCGGGCGCGACGCCTCAGGCTCGTTCGACCTCACCGGCGCTGGGCCCACGTCCTTGAGCTTGCTCAACATGGAGAATCGGCACGCCGCCGCGCTGGCCGAGACGATGCTCTGCTCGCGGACACGTGCCAACCCTTATCTGCATGACCTCCCGATTCAGACCATTGCTTGCTCGGGAATCTCATCGTTGTCGACAGTCGGAGACAAGGTCGGAGCGCTCCTGGGATTCACCGAACGCGACCGTCAGCCGGCCTATCTCGATCAGACCGCGGCAGTGGACGCCGACAGTGTCCCGATCATGGTGGTCGCTGGGCAGTCGGGGTCCGGCAAAACAATCACCATGCTCAACCTCGCCGATCAGTTCGCTCGCACCCGCAATGCCCACGGCGAGCAGACGCCGGTTATCATCCTCGACCCCAAGCACGCCTCGTTTCACGACGACGCGATTCGAGCCTCCGGCGGACAGGTCGCCTCCCTCGATGACTTGGCCTCCTCTGACGGGATCTTCGACCCGCTGCGGTTCTCCGCGACAAAGGAGGTCGGAGTCGAACTGGCCGCGAACATGCTGATGTCAGTCAACCCTTGGGGTTCAGTAAAAGCCGACTATGAGACGCCACTACTGCGAGCGCTTTCGTACGGGGCGACCAATGGGGCGGGCTGTGTCGGAGAGGCGCTGACAATCGCATCGTCTGCCGGGCAGGCGGAAGACCAACTGATTCAGCCCGTCTTCGACCTCGCCAACGCATCGCCGATGTTCCGCGCGTGCGTCGGCGTCCGTCCTGGCACCGAGGCGTTGCGAGTGGCCGGCGGCATCACGCTCATCCGGGTGGGGAGTTCACACATCGAATTGCCGGATCCAGGCGCACCCGCCTCAGAGATGAGCGTTGGGCAGCGCGTGGGTCTGGCCATTGTCCGGATGATGGTCTTCGGCTCCGCGATGGCGCTGGCCGGCCGCGAAGGCGTCCTGGCGATGGATGAGGCTTGGATGATGCTCTCGGCCGGTCGAAGCGAAGTGGAGCGTCTCGGGCGGCTCGCCCGGAGCCAAAACTTCCTGCCGATGATGTTCACCCAGCGCATCACCGACGCTTTGGAGGCCAGCCTCGCAGGGTACATCTCACGCGGGCTGATTCTGCCCATTCAGGACGAGTCCGAAGCCGTCGCCGCCTGCAAGTTGTTCAATCTCGAGCCTACACCGGCGCGCCTGCGTCGGCTCATGGCCAAGGCATCGCTGGCGAACTCCGACGACGCGCCGAACTGGGACTCGATGCGGGCGCTTCGTGGATCGTCGGGTGAGATGCTGCGAGGTGCCGTCGGCATATACGTAGATCTCGCCGGCAACGCGGTACCCACGGAGATCACGATCCCACGCTCGTTCCTAACGAAGGCTTCGACAAACCCAGAGGACATTCGCCGCCGCGAGGAAGCGAAACGCGTCGCCGGGCTGCCCGAAAGCAATGGTCCCGACATCGGCGCCGCCAAGCGCGACCCCGGCAACGAACCTCGTGAAGCTTGGATGACGTGGTGAACGGCACGGTGAGTTCAGGCAGCCTCATCAGCGTGCGCCTTCGTATGGCTAATGACATGGACGATTCCGACGACGGCCCTGCGCGCCGAGGAAGCCGCTTCGGGGAGCGCCGTCAGAGCAACGAAGATCAGATCTCCGACTGGCTCAACGGCAAAGGCGGTGGCTTCATGCTGCTGATGCTGCTCGGCATCGGCGCGACCCTGATCTGGAACAGCATCTTCCGCTGAACACGGAGGCCTCATCGATGCGTACGACGATCCGTATCGCCGATGGCGGCATACGCGATATTCCGCGCCATCCTCACGGCCGGCAATGGCTGCTGGCGATGCTGCACGACGACCAGGTCAGCTTCGCTGATTCGACCGCCTCAGCACTCGGAGCTCTGATCGACGGATACGACACGCTCCCGCCGACTCCAGCCGGGCGCAGCCAGGCCAGACGGGCTCGGTACGGCTACGCGGCGCAGGTCGCGGCCCGAGCGCAGGAACGCATCAACGACCAGGCCATCGCGTCACGTGAGCTCGATCCGAGCATGGAGGACGCCGACGTTCTAGTCGCTTTGCTCGGCAATCGCGTTGCTCCACTAGAAGGTGCGAATGGCGAGACGTCCGTCAACTGGACACATAGGGTGCCGGTCGTCCTGATCGCCACCGACTTCGTCCCGTTCACCAACCACATCCGCCCGACAGGCCACGTACTGTTGGTCGACCCGAGCGATGAGATCGCATTGCTGGAATCGTTGAGCGAACTCGGCGTGGTTCATCTGCGTTGCCGGGCACCTGGCTGAGGTCGACAGGCACCTGGTTCCACCGCCGGGCTGGGAGCTTCAGCGGCCCTCGCGCGCGAACGCCGGACGGATCTCACCCGTCAGTGCGGCGGGATGGTGAAGCTCTTGACCAGGCCGTTCTCGACGACCACGATGGCGTCCGACTCACCATTGAACTTCTGGCTACGCCACTCGAACCGCAGAGTGGTCGTGTCCCCTTGCGTCTCCGCAGTCAGCACCGTCATCCGCGCGTTCATGCCGATCGCGTCGGACTCTGCCCAGCTCCGAATCCCGTCCGGTCCGTTCAGGACGCGACCCCAGTCGTTGACGAATCCGTCCGGCGTGAATGCCCCGACGAACGCATCGGTGTCGCCGTCATTGATGGCGTCGACGACGGCGGAAACAGGGGCGGGAATAGAAGACTCAGACATGTGCGCTCCTCGTACGCTCGAACCGATCCGGAGGCATCAACAACCGCGGCGACCTTCCGCGACACTTTAGCCCGCAGGCCCACTCGCTGGGCGCACAAACGCACATCCGGCGTAGGCGCCCGGTTACCGGGCAGGCCATCATTCCCGCGGTCCCGCTGGGCGGCGTGCGGCGACCGCGCTCGTGAGCGAAGACTTCATCATGATCGGCCGTTGGTGCCCTAGGCTCGACGTTGTGGAGCTGGTCGAGCGTGACGCGCCGCTGGCTGAGCTAAAGGCGGCGGCCCGAGACGCCCGCGCCGGCCGTGGCCGTTTGGTCCTGATCACGGGTGAGGCCGGCGCCGGCAAGACGGCGCTGGTGCGGCAGTTCACGTCCGAGGCCGCGACTCGGAGCAAGATCCTCTGGGGCATGTGTGACGAGCTGGTGACCCCACGACCACTCGGGCCGTTCCGGGACATGGCCGGGCAGTTGGGTGTCGATCTGGCGGGAGACGCGGGGGCCGCCGCGGCGTTGGACGCCCTGGGGGTGGAGCTTGATGCTGGGCTGTACCCCACCGTCGTCGTGGTTGAAGATGCCCATTGGGCGGACGAAGCCACTCTTGACGGGATCCGTTTTCTCGGCCGGCGCGTGGGCCGCCTGCCCGCGGTGCTGATCGTGACGTTCCGCGATGAGGAGATTCCGCCGGATCACCCGCTGCGGATCACCGTGGGTGCCGTTCCACCGGATGATGTCCGGCGTATCTCGTTGCCGCCGCTAACCCGCGACGGCGTCGCGCGGCTGGCTGGAAGAGCTGATGCCGACGAGCTGTACCGCCTCACCGGCGGCAATCCGTTCTACGTGAGTGAGGTGCTGGCCGCTCCCCAGGCTGGCGTGCCACGCAGTGTGCAGGACGCGGTGATGGCTCGAATCGGACGGCTCGCCGAAGCTGGACGAGCGATGGCTGAGACGGCAGCGGTAGTCCCCGGCCGGGCGGAGTCATGGCTGCTCGACGAGCTCGGCGTCTTCGACGGAGTGGACGACGCCGTCCGTGCCGGGGTGGTGCACGCCGACGGCGCCGTCGTCGCTTTCCGGCACGAACTCGCCCGGCAGGCGGTCGAGAATAGCCTCCCGCCTGGGCGCCGGCGGCAGCTCAACCGGCAGGTGCTCGAAGCACTCGCGGCGAGGAACGCCGAACCGGCGCGCCTGGCTCACCATGCGGTCCAGGCAGGCGATCCGGCAGCCGTCGTCCGCCACGCTCACGTCGCCGCCCGGCGTGCCGCCTCTTTGAACGCCCACCGGCAATCCGTGGAGCATGTCGAGCAGGCGCTGACGTACTCGGATCAGTTCGGCGACGCCGAGCTCGCGGCCCTGCTGGACCTCTATGCCAACGAGTGTTACCTGACCGGTCGCCACGACAAGGCGCTTGACACCCTCAACCGGGCGATCGAACTGCACCACACCCGAGGCGATGATCAGCGGCTTGGGGCCAGCCTACGGTTACTCTCGGACGTCCACTGGTTCCTCGGTCACGGATCTGATGCCGACGACGCCGCCACGCGGGCGGTCGCCGTCCTCGAGAACATTCCGGCCGGCCCAGCGCTGGCCAGCGCGTACGCGCAGCGCTCGAAGCTAGCCATCATCGACTTCCGCGGCGCCGAAGCGATCATGTGGGGCGACAAAGCGATCCAGCTGGCCCGGCAACTCGATGACGTGCCGGTGCTGGCCGTCGCGCTGATCACCGGCGGCGTCGCCCGATGGCTGCTCGGTTCTTCCGACGACGCGACGGTGGTGGAAGGGCTGGAGCTGGCCAAGACGCACCGGCTGCCCGACGTCGCGCTCGCCGGATATCTGTACCTGGCCAACGGGCACACGAACCTGATGCACTACCCGGAGGGCCGCCGCTATATCGACGAAGGCCTCGCCTTTTACGAGGACAACGACGTGGTCAGCGGTTCCCAGATGCTGCTGGCCAACCGCGCCTGGTGGCATTTCGAGCAGGGCCACTGGGTGGAAGCGGAGCAGGACGCGCGGCGGCTGATGGCCACCCAGCCGATGACGCGGGGCCGAGCACTTCGCATCCTCGGCCAGGTCCAAGCGCGTCAGGGTGACCCGGCCGCGGAAGCCACGCTCGCCCAGGCACACCAGCTCGCCGAGCCCAAGCAGTCGCGGCACAACACCTTGCCGCCCGCCGTGGCTCAAGTGGAGCTGGCGTGGCTGCGCGGCGATCGTGACACCGCGATGGCCAGAGCCACGGCGTTGGCGGACCTCGGCCTCAGCTCCGGCGACCGGCGCTGGCGCAGCGAGGTGGTGTTCTGGCTGTACCGCGTAGGAGTTATCGACGACGTCCCCGACAAGGTGATGGAGCCGTACGCGACACAGATAGCTGGTCGCTGGCAGGACGCGGCATCGGCCTGGGCCGAGCTCGGCCGGCCGTATGAGCAGGCGGACGCGCTGGCGGATGCGTCAGAGCCGGAGCCATTACTCGAGGCGCTGAAGATCCTGGAAGACCTGGGGGCCAGGCCTCGAGCGGCCATGGTGCGCCGGAGGCTCGCCGAGTTGGGAATATCAGCGGTACCGCGTGGTCCCCGGGCGACGACGCGGGCCAGCCCGGCCGGGTTGACGAGCCGGCAGACCGAGGTGTTGCGGCTACTCGCCGAAGACCTGACGTATCAGGAGATCGCTGATCGGCTGTTTGTGTCGGTCAAGACCGTTGATCACCATGCGGCCGCGGTGCGTGCAAAGCTGAACGCGTCCACCCGGGCCGAAGCGGTCGCGGCGGGCCACCGGCTCGGGATCGTCGAGCCGTCGTCGTCGGACGATCAAACGCGGTGACGAAACCATCTGCCGGTCACGTCGGCTGGGCATCGTGGCTGAGGACCCCTCGCTTGTAGCGCGTGAGCAGAACGTGGCCGGTGCCCAGAACCGCAAGGACAACAATCGGGACGGCGACCTGCGGCGCCGGCGTGTTGAGCGCGGGCACGATCAGCAGCCCTATCCACAGCGACACGTAGGTGAAGAAGACATGGTCGATGTAGCGTCGTTGCCACCCGTGGGGCTGGTCGGACGCCTCACGGTGCGCCCTCCACAGTCTGAAGCCCATGATGGCGGCCAGACCGCCGAGACCGGCGAACGCGACCCGGGCAGCGGTGTCGAGTTCAGCCCAGTCGTAAACCACCAGCGCGACCATGCCGACGATCAGAATCGCGATACACCCCACGTAGAGGTCCCGCCAGCGGCGCCGCCCGTCATCCGGCCTCGGCGGTGACAACGCCAGCAGGCCGGTCAGCACTCCGGCCACCCCGGGCGCGGCATGCAGGATGACAAGTGCGGTGCGCATAGTCCGTCTCCTTCGCGTCGTGGCGACGATCACGGGATCGGCGATGTCTCGAAGGTACGGCGCGCAGCCGACAGAGTCCTCAGGATCAGTTCCCTATCCTGGCCGCTTCGTTCCCTATTTTTCGGTCGCTATGCGCGATCCGGTGAGGTGGGCTCCCACGCGAACCCATCCGGATCGGTAAACGCCCCGGCATCACTATTGACCGCGATCCGGTGCGACCCGGTCCCGTCGGGCGAGACGCCGGCGACCTTGGCGAGCCCACGGCGCTTGTACAGGGCCAGCGTGACGGGACCGGAGTCGAACTGGACGTACTTGCGGCCGTAGCTCTTGTCCACGGTGAGGCCGCGGTCGACGTAGAACCGCTTGCTCGCGGCGACGTCCGTGACGCCGAGCTGCACCACGATGTCGTCGATCTGCGTGGTGGCCGGCCCGTTGTCCTTCTTCGACGACGACGCCAGCGTCACGATCGTGCCGTCCGGGGCCTGGACAACGCCGCCATAACCCCAGAGCGACTTCGCAGCCGGCTTCACCGTCGTGGCCCCGGCGTCGAGAGCGGCGCTGACCAGGGCGTCAACGTTGGCCGGCTGGGACACGACGAGCGAGAGCGTGAACCCCCGGAACCCGGTTGTCGGTGCGTCGGAGGCGCGTACCCGCACGTGTTTGCCCAGTCCGAGCGCCTCGGTGTAGAAGCGGTCAGCGGTGGCGGGGTCGGATACCTCGAGGGTGATGTATTCGATGGTGGTCATGGCTCATTCCTTCGGTTGCTGGTTCTAGTGTCGTCGTTCGGAAGGTCTGACCGGCTCAGCGCTGCAGGAATCCGAGGACGTTGCCGCTGGGATCCTCGACGATGGCGGCCAGTTGCCCTCCGCCGACGTCTTTGACGTCCTGCCGGGTCTGCCAGCCCGCATCGACGGCCTGGCGCAGGGTGGCGGTGACGTCGGCGACGTGGCAGTAGCTGACCGGGCCGGTCATGCCGTGGTTGTGGCCGTTCGGGTCGAGGCCGATCTCCTGGTCACCCACCCGGAAGCCGACGTAGTAGGGCTCGTCGGCATAGGGCTGCACGCCCAGCACGGTTCCGTAAAGCGCCTTGGCGGAGGCCAGGTCCCGGACGGGGATGATGATGGTCTGGATGCTGTGGCTCATGTCTGGCTCCTCGTTGACGTGGTCCTGGCGGCCGCACGGCCTCGTACTGCTAGCAGCATCTCGCCGCTCCCGGCCGGCCCACATCCGTGCTGAGCACGTAGAGCACCACGGATCCCGTCCCCTAGCCCGCGCCGTCCCCGGCGGAGTGACCGCGCGAGAGAATGGGTCGCGTGTCGAAGCAGGCGGCAGCGGCGGAGATCTCGGCTCGCGAGGCTGAGATCCTGACGCTGCTCGGAGAACACCGCAGCAACGCCGAGATCGGTGCGCAGCTGTTCATCTCGGTTCGTACGGTGGAGACCCACGTGTCGTCTCTGCTGCGCAAGCTCGGGGCGCCGGATCGTCGGGCGCTCGCCGCTCTCGCGGGTGAGTTCGACCGCGCCGCGCGGACCAGCCAGGCGCTCGCCGGGCTTCCGTCGCCCCTGACCCCGTTCATCGGCCGGGCCGAGGAGCGGCGCGCCCTGCGCGATGCCGTCAGCGCGCACCGCGAGGTCACCGCCGTCGGCCCCGGTGGTGTCGGCAAGACCCGGCTGGCGCTGGCCGTCGCCGCAGACCTGGCCGGCGCCTTCACCGACGGCGTGTGGTTCGTCGATCTGGTGCCGGTCACCGATCCCACGATGGTCGGCTCCGCCGTTGCGGCGGCGCTCGGCGTGGGCGAGCAGCAGGGCCGCAGTATCGACGACTCCGTGGTGGCCACGCTGGCCGGGCGGCGCGTCCTGCTGGTGCTGGACAACTGTGAACACCTGAGCGACGGGGTGGCGCCGTTCGTCGAGCGTCTGCTGGCACGCTGCGCGGATGTGAGTGTGCTGACCACCAGCAGGGCCCGGCTGATGGTGCCCTTCGAGCAGGTCTATCCGGTTCCGCCGTTGTCTCTTGACGGACCCGGCGAAGACGACGCGCACAGTGCGCCCGGTTCGCCGGATGCGATCGCGCTGTTCGTCGACCGGGCCGCGGCCGTCGGCTGGAGCGTCGAGACCCAGCACCTGGACCAGGTCGCCGACGTGTGCCGGAAGCTGGACGGGGTGGCGCTGGCGATCGAGCTCGCGGCGGCCCGCCTGCCCGCGCTGGGGCTCGACGGCCTGGTCGCGGGTCTGTCCGACCACCTCCGGCTGCTGGTCGGTGGGTACCGGGCCGACGACCGGCATCGCTCGGTCCGGGCCATGCTGGACTGGAGCCAGGCGCTGCTCGACGGCCCCGACCTGACCCTGCTGCGGCGGATCTCGGTGTTCGTGTCGCCGTTCACCGCTGCGGCCGCCGCGGAGGTGGCCGGGTTCGACCCGCTGGAACCTGGGCACGTCGTCGAAGGGCTGGCCCGGCTCGCGGACCAGAGCCTGCTGAGCGTCGTTGCGTCGGCCGGCGGCACCCGGTACCGGGCGTTGGAGACCATCCGCCAGTACGGGACCGAACAGCTCACCGGCGCCGGTGAGCTCGACGCCGCCCAGGCTCAGCATCTGCGCTGGTGTGTCGCGACCGCCCGGGAGCTGGCCAACGTCGCGCCAGGCACCACCGGCACCTGGCGGGCTGGGTTCGATGCGGTGGCCGACGACCTCCGGGCAGCTCTGAGCTGGGCTGTCGAGCGGACTGACCAGCGCGACGACGCCTACCACCTCGCCCTTTCGTTGGCGCAGCTGACCTTCACCCGCAACCTGGTTGGTGAGTCCCAGCAACGCTTCGAGCAGGCAGCCGCACTCACCGACGACGCCTCCGGCGCGGCCACCGCCCTGCGGCAGGCTGCGAACGTCGCCGCGTGCCGGATGCGCGGCGACGACGCCTACCGCCTCTGGCAGGCCGCCGCGGACGTCGCCCACGGCGCCGGAGACACCGCTGGCGCGGCCCGCGACCTGGCCACGGCCACCACCACTTACTTCCGGAAAGCCGGCACCTTCGCCCAGCGGCCCCCGCGCGACGAGGCGATCGCGCTACTCACCCAGGCTGGTGAGCTGGCCGGTGACGACGCCGCAGCCCAGGCCGCGGTGGCCCTCGCCGAATGCACCGCTCAGGGGTACGCGTTCTTCGCCGATCAGACCGCCGATTCCACGTCGGCCGCGTCGACGATGACCCCCCTTGCGCAGCGGGCGGTGGAGCTGGCCCACCGGCTCGGCGACCCGGTAGCCGAAGGCGCCGCTCTGCACGCGCTGACTGGAGCGCAGCGCAGCGCCGGCGACACGTTCGCGGCCGCCGCGACCGCACGTCGTCGGGTGGAGCTGCTCGAGTCCGTGCCCGTCACTCCGGAGTCCGCGGACGAGCTGATCGATGCGCTGACGATCGCGACCGCTACCAGCATCGGAGTCGGCGACCTGCAGTCGGCGCGACGATGGGGCCGGCGGCTGCGCGATCTGCCACTGCTGGCCGAGGTCGGGCACATCGCGACGTCGCGGCTCATCATGGCCGACGCGCTCGCCGGGTATGGCAACGACGTCATCGCCGCCAGCACCCAGTTTCTCGACGGCTGGGCACAGGCGGGCCACCCGCGAGGCCAGACCTTCGGCCCGGTGGCCGCAGCGGTCGCGATGATCCACGGCCTGCGTGGCGACGACGCCGCTCGCGCCGAGTGGCTGGCCGTCGTCGACCAGCTCGGCGTCAGTGAAGCGGACCGATCCGGCTACGCGCCCACCTTCGACGCCATCACCCTGCTACACCGTGGAAAGGCTGCGCTCGCCCTGGAACGGCTGGACATCCGAGCCGACGAGGCGAACCTGTGGCGCATGGGGATACTGCTGCACTGGCACGTCGCCCTGCGCGCCGAAGCCGCCGTGCTGGCCGGCGACCCCGACGCCGGCGAGCACCTCGCTGCCGCCCGCCCGATAGTCACCGGAAATCCCGTCGCCAGCGCGATCCTCGACCGAGCCGCCGCACTGCACGATGACGACCGCGAACGTCTCCTCGCGACCGCAACCGCCTTCGAAACCGCCGGCTGCCCGTACCAACGCGCCCGGACGCTGATCCTGGCCGGACCCGACGACACCGCGTCAGTCGGCAACGACATCCTCACCAACCTCGGCCTCGGTCTCGCTCCTCCCCACCCCCCGTGATCGTGAGCAGATTCCAGCCCTCCGCGCCGGTGACCGTGAGCGCTGTGGAGTCGCTATAGCGACGCAAATCCGCTCACGATCACGGGGGTCGGGGGCCGAAATCTGCTAACGATCACGGTGAAGGTGGCGGGCGTAGGCCAGAGCGTCTTCCGTCACATCCCCGAACACCGGTTGCCGGGTAGTCAGTTGATAGATCCACATCGCGCCCTCGAAGTTGTGTTCGAGGAAGAACGGGAGACCGTCCTTGCCCACGGCGATGTCCCAGGAAACGAGGTCGTAGTACTGGAGATCATGATGCAGCCCGAGCACGAATTCGGTGAATGCCCGGTAGTTCGGAATGTGCTCGAGCTCAGCAAACGAAACCCCGGTGGTGGGATGTCTGGTGAGTACTTCGGCGTGCTCGTTGAAGCCCTGAGGCATAAACGAACCGTCAGGTTGAACGCCGACACAAACGCCGCCGGTCCCAGCGTTGTCGTTCACCCGTCCGTTCGCGCCGAACCTGGCAAACGTCAGGAGGTGGTGGATCTCCCGTCCTAGACGGAGGGTCAGCATGCGCAACGTGTTGACTGAGTGGGGGTGGACCTTGGCCATGATCGGGTGTTGCTCAATGACCTCTTGCACCACGAAGGCATCTCCGTAGAGACGTTCGATCTGTGCCAGCGACCTCACCCTGCCTTTGACGGCGAGTTCGGAGTTGTTCCCGACCTCAAGAAGGTTGACCTTGGCGCCATTTGCCGTCCGGCTCGGTTTGATGATGGCTCGGCGGCTTCTTTCCGCCAGCATTTGGGGGACGTCCGCGGCGTCGATGATGTTGTTGTCGGAATCGACATACCTGCCGTTGATGCGGCGCAGATAGTTGGTCGGCTGCCGTTCGGTGCGCACGAGGTACGGGTAGAGGCTCTTATCGACGAATGCGCGTTTCACAAGTCGGTCACCGTTGAAGACCCGATGTAAAGCTCGGTATTGCTTCGGTGGGACGACGCGCGGGTCCGGTTTTCCCGTCAGGTTTTCGTAGGCAATGTGCAGGGCGGGATCAATGTCGGCCGACCAATGTTCACGCCAGAAATCTCGGGCGGAGGCTACGGAGTCCTCCGAATACGTCTTGAGCAACCCCGAACGGTGCAGCGGGCCGAACGCCTCGCCGCCCTGATCGATGCCGAGACGCTGGTACGTCGTGATCGCGGCCGGATCGTCAATGATCTCGTAGAGCCGGCGTTTGCCGAACCCTTTCCCCAGGCCCTTCGCCCGGCACGTTTCCACATCCACGTGGTCCACGCGGGCCCGTTTCGGTCCTTTGTTGCACGATTGCACCAGAGAGTCCACGTTGCCCGAACGAGAGACGAGCACTTCAACCGTGCCATCCGAGCGGTTCCGGACCCACCCCGACAAGCCGAGGCGCGTAGCCCTCTTGGCGACGTATTCCCGGAAACCGACACCTTGGACCTTGCCGTGAACGATCACGCGCACCGCGTTGTGCTGCACCTGTGGCCTGTCCGTGCCGGAGGGGCGCTGGCCTATCGACGCGCGCCGGGCCGCCCGGAGAGTCTTCGCCTTGAGATTCTTCGCTCTGAGAATATTCGCGATATTCATGCCGCCCGATCTCCAGTCGTATCACGACCGTTTCCCACGAGCCGCTGATGCTACACCCGGACCAAGGCAACGAACACATGTGACGGCGGACACAGCGTGAGACACTGACCGAGTGGTGGACAGGATGGAGGCTATGTGGCTTTCCCGCAACGTGTGGCAGCCGGAAAGCCCGATAGATCAACTTGACGTCGTTATCGCCGGAGACACCGCATTTGGCGAGAACTACCAGGAGAAACGCGCAGCGCAGGGGCAAAGCAACATTCTCACGTCGCACGGCTACGATCACGGCTTCACCCTGGTTGATCCCCTGCTCCGCGAGGCCGATCTGGTCATCGCCAACCTGGAGACGCCGCTGACGAGCCGGCGCTCCTCACCGTTTGAAGGCCAGCGCCCCTGGCTCCACTACTCCGACCCGACGCTGGCGCCGCGCCATTTGGCGGCACACAACATCCTTGCGGTCATGCTCGCCAACGACCACGTGTTCGACTTCGCCGAGGCTGGGCTCACGGACACCCTGAAAGCTCTCGACACACGCGGGATCACCGCTATCGGCGCCGGAGCGAATAGCAACGAAGCTCATGCTCCCCTGCGTGTCCGGGCAACCGTCGGCGACGGGCACGAGTCTCGAGACGTGCGTTTCTCGATCTTCAACGCCTTCAACGGTGGCAGGCGGTTCCGGGATGAGCTGAACGTGTATGCCGACAAGAACAAGCCTGGGCTCGCGGGACTGCAGCTGGGCAAGCTGGAACGCCAGATCGCACGCATCAAGGAGGCGAATCCCAGCGAGTTCGTCATCATCTCGCCGCACTGGCGTGGCGATTACCAGTGGCGTTCGGTCAAGCAGGCCGAGGCTGCCGTCAGACTCATGGACGCCGGAGCCGACCTCATCGTTGGCACCGGCAGCCACATGATGCAGGAGGTCGAGCGGTTCGGTGGCCGCTGGGTGTTCAACGGTATCGGCAACTTCGTCCTCAACAGCCCCGGAGCATATGCGCGAAAAGAAGTGCCTCCGTACAGCTTCGTCATCCGAATCACTGCGACGCCGCACCGGACATTCCTGCGCGCCTACCCGATTCTGTCTGACAACAGAAGGAGTGATTATCAGCCCACGCCAGTGACGGTCGATCAGTTCGAAGAGATACGGCAGACGCTCAAGGCACGCACCAATGCCCCGGACGCCTTTTCCCAAGAACTCATTCCCGAGCACGACAACCACGGCTGGCATTTCAAGCTGGAATTACATCCCGCATCGGACGGCGACACCACCTCGCCAGCGGAACCGGCCGTCGTTGGCGCACCAGAGCGGGCCGGCGTGCCCGCCGAAGCGCCAGTTCTCAGTCAGGTCGACCCCGCACACCTCAACTCGGAGATCCTCGCCTTCGAAGCACGCCGGCGCGGGATGCCCGTTCACTGGCTGGCGAAGAATTTCTTCATCACCCAGGCGGGTGGAGCCGGCCTGGCGTACTGGATCACGAACACACATCGGACCGGGGTAGCGGCGACGATGGCGGCGGCACGTAAGGATGTGGGACGTCTGCTGTTGGCCGATGCCGGCTTGCCCGTAGCGGACGGACGCGGCTTCGAACCAACGCTGGAGGAAGCGGCTCGGGACTACGCCATGTCGCTCGGTGACGCCGTGGTGAAACCAGTGGACGGCCGCAAGGGCCGCGGCATCACCGTGGGAGTCCACACGCCGGAGGAATTCCAGCGAGCTTGGCGACTGGCGAGCGCGGAGGAACCGACCGCGGTACTGGTGGAGCGTCGCTTTCCCGGAACCGATGCTCGCTTTCTCGTCGTCGGCGACCGCTGTGTGTCAGTGATCAAACGGGTTCCACCGTCAGTGGTGGGTAATGGGCGAGACACCGTGCAGCAACTGATCGACAACAAGAACAGGTCCCGAGCCCGGAATCCGCACGCATCCAAATACGTTATCGCCGTCAATCCCCACCGGGTGGACTACATCCGCCAGCAAGGTTTCGACATCGACGACGTGCCGCCCGACGGTGTGGTCGTCGAACTGGACCTGAAGGCCAGTCTGTCCGACGGCGCGGACAGCGTTGACATCACCGACGACGTGCACCCGACCTTCCGCACGGCGGCGATACAGGCCACACTTGCGTTCCCAGGTCTGGACGTGGCCGGCGTAGACATCATGGCGGGTGACTTCGCCAGTTCCGCCGACGACGCCAACTGCGTGATCATCGAGATGAACTCCTGCCCAGCGATCGGCGCACAGCATTTCCCCATGGTTGGACAGCGCCGCGACGTGGCGGCCGCGGTCTTCGATCTTCACCTCAAGGGTGACGATGCGGAGAAAGCCTCCCATCGGCCGGGCCCCGGGGCGGCGACGCTGGGCGCCGAGCGTTGGGCTGGCCCGGACGCTGATGCCAAGCCGCGGGCGATCGACGTCGAGCCCGGCACCTATTTCGACCCGAGCACGCACCTGATTGCGCTTGAGTTGATCCGCCGTGGCATCGGGCTGACCTGGATCAACCCGTCGTTTTTCGTCGCCGACGTTGACGGCGCCCGGATGGGTTACTGGTCAACCGCCTCGCACGCTACCGGCCGCGCTGGGGTCCGTGCGGCCAATCGTCGAGATCTGAGCCGGGCCGCCCTGGCCACCTCAGACCTGCCGGTCGCAGAAGGCGGGGTCTTTCGGCGTCACACGGGGCAGGCAGAGGCCGCGGAACTCGTGAACTCGCTCGGCGCCAGCGTGGTCGCCACCACCGAAGTCCAAGGCGACCATGCGCGTGTCGTGCCCATCAGTTCACCGGCTGAATTCGATGAGGCATGGCGAACCGTTGCCGAGGCCACGGAGCGCGTCGTTGTGATCTATCAGCAATCCGCGGGTGCCACTGCTGAGTTCCTGGTCGTGGGCAGTGAGTGCCTCGCCGCGCACGCCGACGACGGGGCCGACCTCACCGAACGAGTCGATCCTGGCTTCCGCCGGGTGGCCGAGGCGGCCGTCGCGGCGCTCCCCGGACTGGACGTCGCCAAGGTCATCATCGAATCGGAAGACTTCACACTCCCGCCTGCCGAAACCACGTACGTCGTGGGTGACGTGCTGGGCATGCCGGATATCAGCCCCTACCATTTCCCCGTGTCTGGGCCCGCCCGCGACGTCGCTGGCGCGATCGTGGACCTCCACCTTTCGCGGCTCGGTGATGAGGGGTCGATGAAGCCGCCAAACTCCCTAAACGGCCTGTGATCATGAGCCGATTCCAGCCCACGCCGAAGGTGATCGTGAGCGCTGTGGAGTCGCTATAGCGACGCAGATCCACTCACGATCACCGGTGCCTGAGGAACAAATCCGCTCACGATCACGCGGTTGATAACAGATCGATGGCCACTTCGCTGAGGTGATGCGCCTGAACGTCGACGAGCGACGGCGGCGCGGTTCCTCAGCGACTGACTACGTGCGGACCACCGCGTAGTTCAGGTGCGTGACCTGCGACGACGATTCCGCTCCCGTCTGCTGCAGGCCGATCCGTGCGGCGTCGATACCGTCAAAGAGCTGGACCCCTCCGCCGAAAAGTACGGGCGCGAGGGCGATGGAGAACTCGTCGACCAGGCCGGCGTTCAGATACTGCAGGATCGTGTCGCCGCCGCCGGCGATGCGTACATCTCGATCTCCGGCGGCCTTACGGGCCTGCTCAAGTGCGCTTTCGATGCCGTCGTTGACGAAGTGGAAGGTTGTCCCGCCGGGGCGTTCCCACGGCTCGCGGACCTCATGGGTGACGACGTAGACGGGGGTGTGGAACGGCGCTTCCTCCGGCCAGCTGACCTCGCCAAGGTCGAACATCCGCTTGCCCATGACGCTGGCGCCTGTGCGATGGAAGGTCTCTTCCAGGATGGCGTTGTCGCGGCCTTCCTCGCCGCCCTCGCCGAACTTCAGGTTCTCGCGGAAGAAGCGCTGCCCGAATACCCATGCCTGAAGCTTCGACCACTGGCCCATCCACTGCTTGAGACCTGGGGTGGTCTCGCCGCCTCGCAGCGCGTCGATATCGGCCGGGCTGATCTCGGGCGCAACGTACCCGTCGAGCGTCATCGTGACGCTGAAGAACACTTTGCCCGCCATCACTGGCCTTCCTGCGGGTTGTTCTGGCTGGTGACGTACTCCGCCAGCCGGCCGATGGTCTGCTGGCCACCCTCGATCGCGCCGAACTCCTTGATCGCTTGGTCGCGCAGCTCGACGGTCGGGAAGATCGTCCGCATGACGACGACGGTCGTGTCACCGTCGTCGTCGAACGTCAGAACCGACTCGAAGGCATTCGGGTCGTCCGCCGACTCGCCGTGCAATAGGACGATCCGCTCCGGGCGCACGATCTCGCGCCAGGTGATCCACTCGGGATAGTCCGTTCCGTCCGGGCCGTGCATGGTGAATTCCCAGACGCCGCCCTCGCGGAACTCGAACGCACGTGTTGTGGTGGTGAACCCGTTGGGACCCCACCACTGCGACAGGTGGCGCACCTCGGTGAAGGCGGCGAACACCAGGTGGCGTGGCGCCTCGATGGTGCGAGTAATCACGATCTCGCGGTCGGCGGTTGCCTGCTGTGCGGTGCTACTGGTCATCGGGATGCTCCTTCTGCGTCTCAGTCTTGAGTTCCTGCACGTAGGTGTTCAACCGGTCGAAGCTCTCGTTCCAGAACTCCGCGAAGCCGCCGACCCACTCATGAATAGGCCGCAGGCCGCGGGCGTCCAAGCCGTAGAGCCGCTGCTTACCGACCTCGCGGACCCGGACGAGCTGCACCTCCCGCAGCACCCGGAGGTGCTTGGAGGCACTGGGCTGCCCAATGCCGAGTTCCTTGGCGAGCTCCAGCACGGGCCGCTCGCCGTGCTTGAGCAACTCCAAGATGTCGCGGCGCTGCGGTTCGGCGATCGCGTTGAACGTGTCGGAGGTGGTTGCTGCTCGAGGCATGATGCCATCATATTCCTATATGGGAATGCGTCAAGCTAGGGGCGTTCACCGACGCCCAGCGCCTCGCAGTGCGTCAGTGACGCGGTAGGCGTATCCAGGCAGCTGAACGCCCGACGCCGTCGGGTGCCACGATCCCGTCATCACGAAGGCGGTTCAGTACCAGGCGGATGGTCTGATCGCTGACGCCAGGCAAGGCGGCACGGATGTCCGCCAGGCGCATGGCCGTGGGCGCGTGGTGGATCACGTAGTCGCGAACGCGGTCCTGTTTACTGCCACTGGCCCGCTGGGCGGCGACTCGCCCGCTGAAGTTGCGATATGCGGTGGCCAGGACCTCGGTGAAGTATCTGAGCCAAAGCCACGGATCGTGCTCGTCGGTGTGCCAGCCTCGGGCCGCCCCTAGGAGTGTCTGGTAGTACGCGTCGACAGAATTGGCTATCGCTTGCTCCAAGCTGACGTAGCGCACCACACCGTAGCCCGAGTCGCTGAGGAGGGCGTTCGTGACGACCCGCGCAACCCTCCCATTGCCATCCTCAAATGGATGGATGACCAGGAGGTCTAGCACGAAAAGGCCCACAAGCAGCACTGGATGATGCCGGCTGTTCTCCGTTGCCTCCTGGAAGCGGGCGACGAGCTCGTGCAGGTAGAACTCAGTTTCCCGAGCACTGACGGGGTGGAAGCGCGTTGACGTCGTCCCGTCGGCATTGCGGTCGATGACGACGTTGTCCTCAGCCTTTATTTCGCCACCGCCGGTGGCGGTGTGAGAGTAGAGCAGACGATGCAGATGCAGGAGCAACCCGACATTGAGCGGCTTCCAGTCTTCAGAGAAGAGGTAATCCAAGGCATCCCGGTACCCGGCGAGTTCCTCTTCACTGCGGTTGCGAAGCCTCGTGGTCACGTCATCGACAATGCGCGCAGCCCGGACTGTGTCATCGACAACTACGCCCTCGATGGCCGACGAGGCCGTGACACTCTCGACCCGCGCCCGATGAGCGAGCGCGCTGAGCACGCCAGGCAGTTGATCGCGATACAGAGCCTCGGACCCGGAGCCGAAGTCAAGATCGCGCAACCGGACGACGACGTCGGCAGGCACCTGACCGATGAGGCGATCAAGATCGACGAAGCTACGCATGCTCAACCAATCCGCTAAACTAACCAACAACGCTTGAGATTAGCTCGTTTAGCGGCCTTGTTAGTGAGATTCCGCAGACTTGCGAAGGACTGTACCGACGCACAGTGTTCCTCAGTACAGTCATGGAAGATCGCCACGAAACCCGCCACAGCCCGGGTGGTAGGCGAAGCCATGCTTGCCAGTGTTGGCTTGGATCAAGTGCCAAGTGCGGTCGTTCAATCACCTATCGTCTTGTTGCCGAACGGCCATAAATGTGCGCAGGTAGGTCGTCGGCAGGTGGCGTCGGCGTGTTGGCGGCACCGATGAAGTCGAGCTTGAATACGCAGAGTCCTTATTCAAGGTTACGCGTTAACCTTGAATAAGGGAGGCGGGTCTGCTGCACGGATAGGTGACAGTTCCTAGTCACGCTGCCAGGTCGGCTGGCGTGTTCATGATGGTTTCGAACTCGATGGGGGTCAAACGTCGGAGGCGGGGTTGGCGTCGGCGGCGGTGGTAGGTCCTCTCGATCCAGGTCACGATCGCGATGCGCAACTGCTCACGGGTGTCCCATGAGCGGCGGTCGAGAACGTTCTTCTGCAACAGCGAGAAGAAGCTCTCCATGGCCGCGTTGTCCCCTGCGGCACCAACTCGGCCCATCGATCCGGCCATGTGGTGGTGTGCCAGGGCACGCAGGAACTTCCGGGACCGGAACTGCGATCCGCGATCGCTGTGGACCACGCAGCCGGCGACGTCGCCACGCATCGCGACGGCGTTGTTCAGCGCGTTGACGGCCAGGCGTGACTTCATCCGCGAGTCGATGCAGTACCCGATGATCCGATTCGAGAACACGTCCTTGATCGCGCAAAGGTAGAGCTTCCCTTCTGCGGTCTTGTGCTCGGTTATATCGGTCAGCCAAAGCCGGTTCGGGCCGTCGGCGGTGAAATCGCGCACGACCAGGTCGTCATGGACCGGGGGTCCGGCCTTCTTCGCCTTGCCGCGAGCCTTCTTCTTTCCGAACGCGCTGAACCAGCCGTTCTGCGAACAGATCCGCCAGGCGGTGCGCTCGGCCATTGCCTCCCCGGCGTCGTGGGCCTCATCACCCCAGGAGCCGATGCCCGAACTCGAGGTCGTCGCGGTGAGCGTTGAACAGCGCATTCGCCCGATACGCCGCGACCACCTCGGCGTCGGTGACGGGGGCCGCCAGCCACCGGTAGTAGGGCTGGCGAGCGAGCTTGAGCACCCGACACGTCACCGCAACGGGCCCTGGCGTCGGCAGCGAGCTCTCTTCCGAGCGGGTAGAGCCTTTTCCCGGTAGGTTCGCCTGCGACAGATACGCCGCCGCCCGCCGCAGCACCTCGTTCTCCTGCTCCAACAGCCGGTTCCGTTTGCGCAGCTCACGAAGTTCCTCGGACTCACTGCGCGTCTGACCGGGTTTGGCGCCGTCCTCGACGTCGGCATGCCGCAGCCACTTCTGCAACGTCATCGGATGAACACCGAAGTCACGGGCGATCTGCTCGATCGTCACTCCGGGCTCGCGGCTGCGCGCAACACGCACCACGTCGTCACGGAACTCGCTCGGATAGGGCTTAGACCGTATGTAGTGACTGCGCGCTGAGTGGAGTGGTTGCTGGCCGGGACCTCGCGCACGCATTCTCGTGGGGTTACCGGGCGTTGTTCTCGTGCTCGGCCTTTCCGACATGTGTGAGGAGGCCCCGATGTTTTCTGAGCGTACGAGCGTTGGGCTGGATGTGCACGCCCGGTCGGTCGTCGCGGCGGCGATCGATGGGCACACTGGGGAGGTGTTCAAGGCGCGGTTGACGCCGTCACAGGCGCAGGTGCTGGGGTGGATCGGCAAGCTGCCGGGTCCGTGCGCGGTGGTGTATGAGTCCGGGCCGACCGGCTTCGGCCTGGCTCGTGCCCTGACGGCGGCGGGGTGGCGGTGTGAGGTGGCGGCCTCGTCGAAGCTGCAGCGTCCGGCGGGTGATCGGGTGAAAACCGACGCGCGTGACGCTTTGCAGCTGGCTCGGTTGTTGCGTCTGGATGAGATCGTGTCGGTGCGGATACCGAGTCTGGCTGAGGAAGCTGCGCGTGATCTGGTTCGCGCGCGAGAGGCGTCCCGGGCGGATCTGATGCGGGCGCGGCATCGGCTGTCCAAGCTGCTGTTGCGGCACGGGATCGTCTATTCCGGTGGTAAGGCGTGGACCGAGCTGCACGAGCGGTGGCTGCGTCGGCAGCGCTTCGACGCGATCCCCACGCAGGCCGCGTTCGACGACGCATACGAGACGGTGGTGCTGGCCACCGCACGGCGAGCCCGACTGGACGAGAAGATCACTGCGCTCGCCGGCGACAGCGAGTTCACCCCGGTGGCGCGACGTCTGGGGTGCCTGCGCGGGATCTCCACATTGACCGGCTTCGCGCTCGCGGCTGAGATCGGCGACTGGCAACGATTCACCGGTGCGAGCATCGGCGCTTATCTCGGGCTGGTGCCCAGTGAACACTCGTCCGGGCAAAGCCGCACCCGAGGCGCGATCACCAAGACCGGCAACACACACGTGCGGCGGTTGCTGGTCGAGGCTGCCTGGCATCACCGCACCCCCTACCGGCCCAGCGCGGTGCTGCAACGCCGCTGGGACCAGGTGCCGGCCATGGCCCGGGCCCGTGGGCATGCCGGTAATCAGCGGTTGCATGCCCGCTGGGTCAACTTGAACCTACGCAAGAAACGCCCGGTGATCGCGAACGTCGCGATCGCGCGTGAACTGGCCGGCTGGTGCTGGTCTCTGGCGGTGCTGCCTGACGCCTGACCCCCACAAGCTGGCCGTGGGGTCCAGAGGTTGAGGAACCACAGCGCGAGGAGCAACGCGCCCCGAGGCTATGAAGCAGCCATTTCCCCGTCTTTGCGTGAAAGGGGGAATTCCGGTCACGCTCGTTCTTAGACCCGCGCAATGCTCCAGCCGAACACACGGTCCTGCGGTAACCAACCCGCGCATATCAGCCTCGACCACGCGTCGTGCAACGACACGCTGACCTAGACTCTCGACCCCACGGTCCTTCCACCCTTTCCCCGGGGCCGCCACAGCATGACGTCGTCCCGCGGGCGGTGTCAAGGCCAAGCCCCCTTCGGGGGTGGCCTTCGGCCAGCCCTGACACCGCCCGCGCAGCGCCGTACATGCAGCAGCTAACCGGGGAATGGGACATTTGGTCCTGAGCGAACGTCAGGACCAATTCGGCACGCCCACTTGACAAACGGATCCCCCATATCAGCCTCGATCCACCGATCGGCTGGCCGGGGTTGAGGTGGTCGTTTCCGTTGGGGTGTGAGGTTGCCAGGACGTGAGGATCCGCCGGACCTCGCTGTCCGGGTGTTCCACTTGGTGTCCTTGGTTGCGCAGCGGTGGCTGCTGGATGGTCAGGCGGCGAGGACGGGCGGTGGGTCGTTGACTCGGTCGAACAGCGCTGTCCAGGCGGTCTGCCATGGCCAGGCTTTCGGGAGGTGGA